>JAEUTM010000170.1 GCA_016788025.1 Bacteroidia bacterium | reverse complement strand
ACGGTGCCTTTTATTTTTTTCAAAAGGGCACTTCCAGCGACACCATTACTTCGGGAAGCCATGATTTATTTTACATTAAAATATCTGATACATTAAAAAGTGATTTTACTTTTTGGATTGAAAATGCTCAACTTCAGAGTTTCGAAGGAGATACAGTCCTTAAGCTAAGATATGTTCCCGGCCTTCGTTATGAAGCTTATTACCTAAAGAAGGATAATGCCGACCTAAAGTATCATTGGGATAATTTCGTAAACGGAGCGGCTACCATAGAAAAAGAAAAGATCAGGATACAGGTTTTTGAAAAGATGGATCACAATCTTCTATTGGAAAACACCTTTATCTATAAACCCTGATCATAAATTTTTTTATTTTTATAGTACTCTATTTTTATGGAAACGAAAGAAGATCAAAAAATGACATATCACATCTATTTTGATAAGAAAATTGAAAGTGTGGTGATGGAGTGGAACGGATACGCTAACAGTAGTGAATTCAGGGCCGGAACAGAGAAAATGCTGAGGGAACTGGAGGAGCAGAAAACCTCAAAAGTTCTCGCAGACATCAAGAACATGGTTCTGATAGCACAAAACGATCAGGCCTGGTTACTGGATTATTTTATTCCCAAGGCAATTGATCGTGGATTTGGAAGAATAGCCATTGTTAAACCAGATCATTATTTCAACCAGGTTGCGCTTGAAGAAATCTTCAAAAAAATAGATCGAAATAAACTAAAGATTCAGTTATTTGATACTTTGGATGAAGCCCGGGAATGGCTTATGGGTTAATTTGCCTTATTAGTTCCTTCACAATCAAGCTCATTTTTGGTTCCTGGATTCCAGCTACGTGAAGCACTTCTTCATGCGTTACAGTTTGTACTTTTCCTTCAACGCCAAGATCTGTGACTATGCTGATTCCAAACACTTCCATTCCTGAATGTCTCGCAACGATAACTTCGGGAACAGTACTCATACCCACAACGTCGGCGCCAATCCGCCTCAGGTAGCGATATTCGGCGGGGGTTTCAAAACACGGACCCGTTAAGCCCGCATACACACCCTCGCTGGTTTTGATGTTGTGTTCTGAAGCAATCTTTTTTGCAAGTTGAATGTACTGTTTGTTGTACGTGGCACCCATGTCAGGGAATCTTGGACCGAGCTCGTCGTAATTTTTGCCAATGAGTGGATTTGTTGGAAATAAATTAATGTGATCGTTAATGAACATGATTTCTCCCACTTCAAAATCAGGATTCATGCCACCACAGGCGTTACTTACAAAGAGTGATTTAACTCCCAACGCCTTCATAATTCTTACCGGGAAACCAATCTGTTCCATGGTGTATCCTTCGTAAAAATGGAAACGGCCTTGCATCGCAATAACTTTCTTTCCACCTAACTCTCCCAGGATAAGTTTACCCTGGTGTCCTGACACGGTGCTAACCGGGAAATGCGGAATTTCGCCATAAGGGATGGTAAATTCAACGCTTATTTCTTTAACCAGGCCACCAAGGCCGGTTCCAAGAATAATGCCAACTGAAGGAATAAAATTGGAGGTTTTTTCACGAATACTTTTCGTGGTAAATGCGATTTGTTCTAACATATTTCATCACGAGTTCGTTAAACTCAGCTTCTTTGTCTTTAAAAGTTACCTCTACGGGAAGAACATAAATATTCATTCGCCTGGCAATTTCCCATACGCCAGCGTTTTTTAAACGCATCAGATCCTTCTCAGTTGTTACCAGCAATTTGTTTCCGCCCTCAAAGCTGTTGTAATAGCGCTCTATGTCTTCAAGATCTTTCAGGCTATAGTCATGGTGATCCGGGAAGGGAAGATGCCTGGTTTCTGCCGAATATTCTTTCAGGTAATTTACCATTGGTTCCGCGTTGGCAATTCCGGCAAAAGAAATAACACGGAAACGATACAAATCGTTTAGCGTATCTAAAGTATCTGTTGGATTGTGAATAGAGTATAGTTCGCCATATTTCAAATAACTGAAAAACACACGCTGATGCGCTTTTGGATTTACGTCTTTCAGAACATTTCTGATGTCAATGGGGCTGGTTCTTTCAGGTGTTTTGGTAACAATGATAATATCTGCACGGTTGATCCCCATCTTAAACTCTCTGAGCGTTCCGGAAGGAAGCATAGTGTCGTTGAAAAACAAATTATGGTAGTCGGTTACGACTATGCTGAGTCCACATTTGAGGGCCCGATGCTGAAAAACATCGTCAAGTAAAACCACTTTTGGCGCATTTTCTCCCAGCGCCATTAAATTTTTGATTCCGTTTACCCGGAATACGTCCACTGCCACCTGAACTTTGTATTTGCTTTTGTAAATTAAAGGCTCATCTCCTATATCTTCAGCAGTGCTATGTTCATCAGCCAGCACAAAGCCATGGGTTTTTCTTTTGTAACCTCTGCTTAGTGTGGCGATACTGTAATTTTCTTTTTGAAGTAACCGGATGAGGTATTCCACAAGGGGGGTTTTGCCGGCACCACCTACGGCCAGATTTCCCACGCCTATTGTATGAATATCGAAACGCCTCTCTCTTAGTATCCGCCAGTCGTAAAGACAATTCCGCAAATATGTAATTATCCCATAGAGATATGCTACCGGAAGCAGAAGTATTTTAAGCAGGTTTTTATCCAAGCAGGATAAATATGCTTATTTTTTTTGAAATGTTAAAATAAAAACAGGGATATACCCAACAGGGGAATGTGCAGAAGTCTGAGTTTAGCAGCCATTTCAAAAACAATTAATGGCCTTTCAGAATGGTTCCTAGTTGTTTTCGCTTACATTACTTTGTATTCCCAGTAAGTATTGTTGCGGATCAAACTTTAACTCAACAAATTTATCAGCGCGATGGTAGTTCAGAATAAGTGGAGACTTGCCATCCCAGTTAGCAACCGGCTCTTTAGTCATGTTAGTCATACCCCGCATGCACGAAGAATAACTTCTCTGCTTCACAACTGCCTTGTTGGTTTTGGTGTTCCAGCGGGCATAAAACAATTTGGATTCTTTACCCGCATCACACTCAGGTTTATCGAGCACCTTGCTAAACGCCTCAATATTTACAAGAACGTAAAGTGTATCGCCCTCTCGGCGCTCAAAGATAACTTTGGAAATTTCGGGGTCTTTGCACAAAGAGTCGTTTACGCAATGATTTAGAATAACGGTATCACTAACAAGGTTCACACATAATTTCATCCGCTTCCCCTTTGTTTTAGGTTTGATAGAATATACAGCAAATTCTTTCGGAACGGCAGGAGCTTCTTCAGTGACTTCAGGATCCTTTTTTACATCGCTGGAATCTTTTGTCGAAGTATTTTTTGCTGCAGCATTTTTGCCCGGCACCACCGGTTTTTTCGTTTGTGCCTGACACAGACTTATGCACAGAAAAACGATTGCGAAGGTTAGTCTAAACATAAAAGCTAAAATAAGAATAAAATTCGGAAATCAGAATTCACCGCGTTCAACCAATTGAATGGCCCGTTCGGTAAGAATGTCTTCTACCAAGGGATCGTATTCTACTTTCATATTGTGCCCAAACAAACAAGCGAGTGTTTGCCACATAGCAGCCTGAAAATTTCCGCGAAGTTGTTTTACGATTTCGTAGGTTGTTTTTTGAGTTTCCCGATCAATTAATTTCATCAGGAGTTTACCCTGCGATACAGTTAAGCCCTTTAATTCTTCTTCAAACTGATTGCGTAGATCTTTCTCGCATGCCTTAACGAAAGCTTTTTTAAGATCCGGATTATTTATTTTCTCAAGTGCTTTATCGTACTCTTTTAGTTTGGCGGCAGCCAGAATAGCATAAGGATAAACTTTTTTAACGTTGGCTTTAAGTCTCGTCCACTGTTCGTAGTGACGACGGCTTTTAAATGCAAATTGTGTTGAGACTTCAACCGTCCCCAAATCAATAAGGGGGAAAGTATCGCCTTCTATTATTTCCGCTTTACAACGGAATCCAATTTCAGGAGGACTCATAATATCCGCAGCAGCTCTCCGTTGCGCCGATAAAATCAAAGGAAAAAACAGGAGACAGTAAAAACCTGTTACCACTATGGTTCTTGAGTATTTATAAAAACGACAGAGCATTCTATCATTTATATACTTAAACGCACAAGGTAACCTACAAGTTGCGTGCTAGTTTAAGCGGTTTGTTTTCCATTTACTTTTTTTAACAGGACCGGAATCTGTTAAAACGCTTGTCTTTTGGTTGTTTCCGAAGGCTATGGCTGCGGCTATGGCAGCTACGTCTTCCATTCCATTGTCTTTTGACAAAAGCATTTCCGGTTTAAAATATCTGCCTATGAAGCCGGTGTCAAACTTACCGTTTACAAAGGCTTCATGTCTCAGAACAAATTTGCAAAAGTCAAGTGTTGTTTCCACGCCAACAATCTTATACTCGTCAATTGCGCGGATCATTTTTTCTATCGCTTCCGTACGGTCTTTGCCATGCACAATGAGTTTTGAGATCATAGAGTCGTAAAAAATAGGAATCTCCATACCTTCCAGATAAC
>JAEUTM010000119.1 GCA_016788025.1 Bacteroidia bacterium | reverse complement strand
AAATTCAATGGTAACACAAGATCCTATATAAGGAGTAAGATCGATAATTTTTGTTTGCCAGTTAGTCCATGAGTAAAGACCAGAAACAACGGTAAATGTATTACCGGTACTTCCGCAGTTACTTCCCGGAGAAATGTACATATTTGAACAACCTAATGTCTGTCCACTACACGAATACATTTGTACGGTCAAACCTGGTTGATCCCATGAAGTAGGACAACAGTTATGTCCTCCTCCACCATCTTCCCAATAACCTGCATAGGCGAACTGAAAAATTGAGTTCGCAGAGGTGACAGGGAAAGTTTGAGTTAGACGAGTCATGGATTGGTTATTTGATCCATTACCATAATTATTTAAACGAGCTACATTCGTTCCTCCAAAAGGAGAATTTGGAATAAATCCTGCGCCAGGATAATTACTGATGGGAGTTGTAACAATCTCAAACTCGCTACTTCCCGAGGTCCAGTTGGAAGGGCTACAATTAGAGTCTGAATTTGTTCTGCTTGTGATGCTCCATCCGGTAACTGCATTTCCGGTAGTATACAAGCCAGGAGTAGTAGATTCAAAATCTTCGTTCACACAAGGTGCAATATTTATAGTGTTTCCGCCGCCACCAATTGGTTTATTAGCAGCACCGCCTGGAGTTGTGGCGCCTGTGATGACTGTACTTAATTGCTTATAAGTACCCAAGCCGTATTTCTTATTAATATACTCACGTTTTAAGCTGTTCATGTATAACACAACTTCTTTGCCTGATAAGCCTCTTGCCAGGTACTGAGCTTTTAGGGAAGCTTCGTCAAATCCTTTTAAGGAATCTCCGGAAACATTTTTGCTTGGAACATCAGAGGTGCCCAGCAGATACTCCTGATTCTTGATGTAGGCGTCTTTTGCCTGGGCATCCGAAGATGGTGATAGTAAAGTTGGTGAGGCAGATTGGCCTTTTGCTTTAGAGGATTCAGATTGACCCATAAGGTTCGAACTGAATGACAGTCCCACTAAAAACAAAATGGTAAATACTTTATTCATGACAGTGTGTTATTTGATTCTTATAAAGTTAATTTAAGCTCTCGTAAAAGTCAACGATGCTCACTCATTTATTCGGCAATCTTACGAATCGTAAGACCTGTTTCACAGAGTTTAGCCGAATTGGAGGCCCAAAAAGTCCGTTTTAAAAAAAAGTGGTTTTACCTGGTCTTAGGGTTATTTACCTAACCATCAACAGTACATTTCCTGTTTTTTCATAGATTCTGCCGTCCAAGTCTTTGAACTTGATTTTGTAGACAAAAGAGTCTTGTTTTGTTGGGTTATCGCCTTTTTCCTGTACGCCTCCATCCCAACCTGTGGCAAAGTCTTTGGTGGAGAAAACCACCTTGCCCCAGCGGTCAAAAATGTCCATTTGGTAGGTTTTTGTGTCCAGGCCATAAGGGCTGAATACGGGCCTGAAAACATCATTTAAACCGTCTGCATTTGGTGTAAAGGAGTTAGGGATAAAGACGTTGAAATCGTTTTTCACTTCAATAATTTTATAGGTCTCGCTTTTGCAGTTATGCAGGCTTGCAGCCTCCAGGGTGATCTTGTAATTACCTACCTGTGGCAGGGTAACATTGGGATGCACCTCATCATAACTATTCAAACCCTGAATCGTCCAGGTATACGTGTTTTCGGTAAGATTGGTAGTCTGGTTGTTTAAAGTAATGTTTGCATCAGAAATAAAGATCTCATCAGGATATACTCTAAAATCAGCACCAGGGCTCTCAAACACATTAAGAGGGGTATTTAAAACAACCTGGGTAGAACAACCCTGAGCCTCATCATCCACAAAGGTATACAACACACTATAACTTCCCGCAGCGGTAAACTCACGGATAAAGGACATTCCATCCTGTGAGGAACCATCACTAAAGGTCCAGATTCCTTTTCCTGTTGTATTGGTGGTTGGGGTAAAGCTCACCTTCAAAGGAGCACAACCTTCTGCAGGAGAAAAATCCGCATTTACTTTAGGAAGGTCTTTTACCTTAATTTGGATGGTTTTGCTATCAGGGCATAGTAAACCATAAGGGTGGGAATACGTCTGGTGAACGATGTAGTTATCGCCAATATTAGCAAATGCCGGATTAAACATTGGTGTGTTTTCAGTCACACCCGGGCCCGACCAGCCAAGATCGGTGGCATTTTCGGCAAGGCTGTTTAAGTTAAAAGGTGTGCCGTTTTTGCAATAAGCTACTTCAGGCATTTTGGCAAAGTCAGCTGAAATAAACTTCACAACCTCTATGGTAGATTGTGAATACGCAATACAAGGACCCACCATTACGCTATAACTGATAATGTTGTTACCAATAGCCGCCCTGGATGGATTAATAATGCCATTGTTACTTATAAAATCAATCATTCCACTTGAAAAAACACCACCCACAGGAATCACTTCTAGTTGTTTTGGAAGGGAAACATCACAAATCGGGTCTAATTTTTGGATCAGTGGCGGAGCCAGGGAATACACCTGTACCGCAAGACTTGCCTGATCGGGACATAAACCACTTGGATAGGAAGAGGTGCTGTGCACAATGGTATGTAAGCCCGCTCCGGATAAGGCAGGAGAGAAATTTGTACCAATAACTCCCTGACCTGACCAATGGCCGCCAGAATTTACCACCAGGGCTGAGAGATTTACCAAAGGACTTGTGACACACTGATCGGGAACACTACCGGTAAGGGCAGCCGAAACAAAAGCTTCGGTTTGAATGATAGCAGTTTGAGAAATGTTACAGGTATTTGTACCAATAACATAATGCACAGGATTATTTCCCGGTACAGTTAAGGAAGGCGAAAATACACCCGTAGAACTGGTATAGGCACTTGGAATCCAGCTACCTGTTGAAGGGCTTACTGTAAGTTGTACACCGGCTTGCTGGGTACAGAAAGGACCTGCCATTTTTATTTTTGGCGTAGCCGGATGTAGCACCGATACGTTTATGTTGCTGGAATCCGGGCACAAATGAATATCCGGGGTAGAGGTCATTTTATACTTTAAATTATAAATACTGGTTCCAACAGGGGTACCCGAGGGATTAAACAAATTATTGGGCAGAGGTGTATGCGACACCCCACCATTGGTAGACATGCTCCATGAACCAAGTGTACTCTGAACAATGGTCATCAGGTTAAAAGCATTGAAATTAAAACACTGCTCGGGAACAGTACCCGTAATGGCCGCAGAGCGAAA
>JAEUTM010000111.1 GCA_016788025.1 Bacteroidia bacterium | reverse complement strand
GCCAATGATCCAGGCAAACAACTCGCCAAAAGCCACATAACTGTAAGTATAGGCACTTCCACTTACGGGAATGAGCGAGGCAAATTCTGCATAAGCAAAGGCCGCAAAACTACAGGCCAGGGCCGTGAATATAAATAAGAAAATAACTCCCGGACCACCATCAGCACTGGCCTTCCCAATAGTGGAAAATATACCTGCGCCAATAATGGCTGCAATACCGAAAGCCGTAAGGTCTTTTACGCCAAGGTGCTTTGCAAGCGAACCGTGATGGCCTTCGCTTTCAATATTCTGTAAAATACTTTGGATGTTCTTCTTTCTGAATAAGCTCATAGAGGGGCTTGATGGAACTAAAATACACTTTTTCAGCGAGAACGATTGTACGGGTGGTTTTTTTTGCGGAGAACCATAGCATCTGGCAAGTAATACACGCCGGCAAGCAAAATGAAAGGAATAAGAGGACTTCTATATCTGAAAATCGCTCCGCCATTTGGACTTGTTATTCCCACAAGCAAACAAACACCCAACGCAAATACAAGAAATACAACTACCGGAAGATTTGACTTTCGCACAAACAAAAGACCGATAAAGCATATAAATAAAGAAGAAACAATGAGAAGGTTTTCAAAACTGGCAAGCCACTGTATGGCAGTTTTATTCGTTTTAAACAGAGGATATGTAAGTGTGTTCAGGAGCGCAGTTCCAAAAAGAGTAAGGGTGTTTTTAGAATCACTCCTATCAAGGTTCGACTGACTTGGCTTGATCATATAGGCGAGGGCATAAGTACTGGTTGTGTCTAGGTTGGCATCACATCTGAGTGTGTCCAGTGATTTTTCGTCTTTCCAATAAATGTAACGTGCATTTGCGCGGATACTGTACCTGTTTGTTTTTTCCAAAGAACGCTTTACTAAAGAAGTATCGTATTCCAGTCTGATAAAACGATCTGGCCCGTATAGGAAAATACCGCCTTTTGCTACACCAGTAAAAATTCGTTCCTGTTTTAAAGCCGCATCGAACAAGCTACGTTGTTTATAACAGATAGAAATAATATTAAGCAACGCCACGCATAAGACAATTGCGCCTAAAAAGATGATCGGATTATATTTTTTGGACGTGCGACGCTCCAATAAAAAGAAAAAACCAAAACAAAACACCGCGAAAAGCAATAAATAAGCTTTTAAAAGGAAGCAGATAAAAAGCAAAAAAAGCAGAACGGGCACTTTTATCGGCGACAGTTTTGCATTTGCCAATTGTTTAAGTAGTAATAATGTGCTTCCGAGAACGAATAAAACGATACCTTCTTTGAGTAGTGCTCCTGTATGAAACCAGAGCGCCGGAAAAAAGCAAAAGCAACTCATGAACAAAGTTTCTTTTCCAACAAAATAAGAGTTCAATGAACGGTAGATAAAATAAATGCCGGTAAAACTCAGGAAACAGTTTAATAACGCATGTACAAAGTAAGAGTTGAAGGCTATGAAATTCAGCAGGCTGTGAACTCTTATCACGATGCGATTGTCGTTGTACAAAAAATCCTTCATCGTACCATTATCCCAGTTTTGAGTAGAATAAAGCATGTAATAATCATAGGAATTTCTATCGTCGCTTTGAAAACCCAGAAGTGTTTTCACATACAGGGCAAGATCTGTTTTTGCAATGCCGGATAGTACAAGAGCGTCGTGATGAAATTTCCCTGTATCAAGGTCGGCGATACCCCCATAGAATTTCAGGTAAGCCAGGTAAAAAGTAGGAATAGCGAGTGCTTTTATGAAAAAAAAGAGGGTAAACTTTTTTCGGGAGAGAACGGAATCTTTAAATAGACCGAAAAAACCATTAAAATAAATTAGCCAAAGAATGATGAGCAGATATATGCATGCGAGGATCAAACCGGATACTTTTCAAATGGTTTAAGTTCCATAAAACGGTCAGGTTCATTTAAGGAACGAAAACCAAATTGTTTGTATAAACCATGCGCATCCCTCGTTGCAAGCATAAATCGTCTGAACTTTTCGAAATCGGGATAAGTCATTATAAATTTCATAAGCTCTTTAGACAAGCCTTGTTTGCGGTGCTGTTCGAGAATATAAACATCGGCCAGATAACCGAAACTTGCATGATCGGTTATGACCCTGGCAAATCCTATTTGTTTTCCATTGTGAAACACACCAAAACAAACACTACCCTCTATCGTTTTTTTTACAAGTTCTATTGGAATGTTCTGCGCCCAGTAACTTTCAACGCTTAAATAATGATGGATTGCGTCCAGCTGAAGTTTTTGTTTATCGACGCTGAAAAGATAATCCCCAATTGTTTTTTCGTAAATCATGTCAAAGATTGTTTACCACAGAAAGATATTTATGACCGGGATCTACGCAGAAGCGTGTTATTTTTTTTATTCCGAAAGGACTTAGCTCATACAATAACAGCCATTCTCTCTTTTCCTCATCATAACGAAGAATTTGTGTTCCTTCTGATTTCAATAGCCCTAACTGTTCATCCCAGAATATATCTTCAGAAGTGGAGGCGTAACTTGCATAACGTACAGCCTTGCGCAGCAAAAAATCATATTTATAAAAAGTTACCGATGCACTGTCTTTCATGCCATAAATTACACAATGGCGGTTAACCATTTTAAACGTTCTGATTGGATTATTGCATAACCATTTATCTTCTTTCTGGCTCTGGCTATAATAACGCAAGGAATGGGGCTGAGTGAGTTTGTAATAAATAAGTGTGTCGGAATTAATAAATGTATAATAACCAACCGAATCAATGTCAATTTTTGCGTCATCGAAACCAAGTTCCGGGTTAAGTAAATGAATTCTCTGGACGCTGTCTTTTTCAACCATTACCGTGGCAAGTTTTTTTCCGCTTGGAACCAGGGAAGGCGAATATTCACTTTCCTTGCTCCGTGTAATTGGCTTATTAATCTTGCTTTTCAGATCGTAACAATAAATATCTGTTTGACCGTCATCTTTCATCGTAACATAAAACAAACTTTTAGTGTCAGGTGAAAAAGAAGGTTGATTGTCATAACCTTCGCGGTTGCTAACGTTAAATGGTTCAGTCAGGACGGTTTCTTTTTGTTTGTTGAGTTCCAGTTTAAACAGCCATACATCTGTGTTTGGCACCTGGGACCTTAGGCAGAGCGCTAAAACCATCAAAAAACAGAGACTATGCTTTTTTTTCATAAAGCTTCAGGAAGTATAAATTCATAATGTAGTAAACGATCATCCCAAACATAACACCTATCAAAGAGCCGGTAAACACATCGCTTGGATAATGCACCCCCAGGTAAATGCGGCTGTAAATGAGCAACAAGGGATACAGGAAAAGCAACAATTTATATCGCGCGCGCATCCAATAAACGCAGAGATAAATAAATGTGATGATCCCAAACGTATTGGAAGCGTGACTCGAGAAGAAAGCGTATTTTCCTCCGGAGTAATCATTTACCCGGTGAATCCTGTCTTTGATTTCAATGTTGTGGGTGGGACGAAAACGTTTTACCTTGTGTTTCGTAACGTTCGCTGAGAAATCTGCACAGGCAAATACGATCGCACAGCCAAGGATGAACTCAACAGCTTTTTTTAAATGAGATTTTTTGTAGAAAGCGTAAGCTACACTTAAAATAATAAGAACAGTGATGAGAGTCGACAACTTTTCGCTGAGGTAGTACATGAAGGTATCCATCAGCGGAGTATGCCAGGAATTGATAGCCAGAAGAATATCCCTGTCAATGCTTTTAAGCGTTTCAAACATGCTTAAAAGTAATAAAAATAAACAGCAGATGCTTATGCTTTAGCGCAGGCAACAGTTACAATTTCTTTTTGCGCCTTGTCTAATTTGCTAATTGCTCCGTAGCCGCCCTGTACATCTGTAAGATTTTTGTACCCCTTTGTTTTAAGGATAGAAGCTGCAATCATACTTCTGTAACCCCCAGCGCAATGAATCATGTATGGATGTGACTTGTCTAACGCATCAGCCCAGTCGTAAATGAAATCGAGCGGCTGCGTAACAGCATTTTTTAAATGTGCCGATTCATACTCTCCCGGTTTTCTGACATCGAGGGTACTCGCGCCTTTTGTATACTCAGAAATAAACTCTTCAGCGCTGATACTTCTGATTGTATCCGTTTTTTTGCCAGCATCTTTCCAGGTTTTAAAACCGCCCTTTAAATAGCCAATGCAATTATCATATCCAACGCGGGACAATCGCATAACTGTTTCTTCTTCGCGACCCTCTGGGGTGATTAATAAAATAGGTGTTTTCAGATCGAGTATGATTGTTCCAACCCATGGAGCAAACTGGCCATCCAGACCAATAAACAGAGAGTTAGGAATATGTCCACCTGCAAATTCCTGTGGCTTCCTTACATCCAGTAACAAAGTGCCAGGCTGGTTCATTTTCTTCTCGAAGTCTTCTGGGCTCAAGGCATTTGAGCCTTGTTTCAGAACCTCGTTGTAATTGTCATAACCGGATTTGTTAAGCGCTGCATTTTTTGCGAAGTATTGAGGAGCAGGCAATATACCCGTAGTAAGTTCTTTAATAAAGGCTTCTTTCGTTATATTGGCCAGGGCATAGTTCTGAAGTTTTTGATTACCCAAGGTGTCAAAAGTCTCCTTGCTCATATTTTTGCCACAGGCAGAACCCGCACCATGCGCAGGATATACAATCACATCATCCGGCAAAGGCATAATCTTATTACGAAGGCTGTCGTATAACATTCCGGCAAGGTCTTCTTGTGTAAGTGTAGATTTAATAGCAAGATCCGGCCGGCCTACGTCACCAATAAACAATGTATCGCCGGTGAAAATGCAAAGCTCCTTTTTATTTTCGTCCAACAGCAGGTAAGTGCTCGACTCTAAAGTATGACCCGGGGTATGAAGAACACGTAAAGTCAGGTTTCCAATCTTAAACTCTTCCAGATCCTTAGCAATGTAACTGTCGTAAGATGTAGAAGCATTTGGGCCGAAAACAATTTTAGCTCCGGTTTCTTTCGCAAGATCAACGTGACCGCTTACGAAATCGGCATGAAAGTGCGTTTCAAAAATGTATTTAAGCTTATCGTTATTTTGTTTGAGAAGATCAAGGTATGGTTTTGTCTCGCGCAATGGATCAATGATTGCGGCTTCTCCATTATTGGCAATATAATAGGCTCCTTGCGCAAGGCAGTTAGTGTATAATTGTTTGATTTGCATAGATCAAAATTACAACTATAATGTGGTTTTGGAAACCGCATTATGTTGAGAATATAGTTAAATTTGTCTATTTACAATCATGTCAAACTCTTCCAAAATAGAATCATCCAAAGCGCCGGAGCCTGTTGGTTTATACCCTCACGCGCGCAAAGTTGGTAATTTATTATTCCTAAGCGGCGTGGGTCCACGTGAGCGCGGATCAAAAAAAATACCAGGTGTTGAACTGGATGAAAACGGTTACATAACCAGTTACGACATCGAGGCACAATGCCATAGCGTGTTTCGTAACATCCGTTACATACTTGAAGATTCAGGAAGCAGTTGGGACAAAATTGTAGATGTTACAGTGTTTCTTACAAATATGAAAGATGATTTTCCTAAGTACAACAAAATTTGGGCGGAATACTTTAAAGAAAATCCTCCATGCCGTACCACTATTGAAATTAACAAGCTACCAACGCCAATTGCTATTGAGCTAAAAGTAATTGCTACGGTAGATTAGTTTTACACAGAACTTTCTTTATAAATTTCTATTTAAGAAGCTTGATTTGAGTCAATTCAGTATTTAAGTATTTGACAGTCAGTCTATTAAATTGATTGGTTTGCTTCTCGTTTTATACTTTGTTTATAGATTAGTGCAACCTTTTGGTGGTTTATACGGTATAAACTAGACTAATTTAGAAATGGCCCTTAGGTGTAATTTTAACAAAATAAGTTTTTTTTATAACTTAGTCAAAATCTTATCCATATGATAATTAAGGAAAACCAATCGATATTAATTCCCGTTGATTTTTCCAAGCAATCATACATTGCTGTTAAGCAAATTTACAATCTTGCAAAATTTACAAAATCAAAACTGATTTTAATGCATGTGTCGCTTAACAGTGATTCTGAGCGCAAATCCGACCTAGACAGTCTCGCTCAGGCAACACGTGATGAAAGCGGTTTGACTGTGGAGGCTTTAGGAATGAAGGGAGATGTATATGAGGTAACAAATAAAGTTGCGGAAGACTTTAAGTGTTCACTCATCGTAATGGCCCTTGATGAAAATGCAAAATTTAAAACGAGTTTATTTGGAGGCGGAACTCCGGTGGTTAAATTTTTAACTACCGCTCCTTGCCCTGTAATTACAATACGTTCCAGCGAAAAGAGAGAAGGTTTCAAAAACATTGTTATGCCTTTTGACCTTACTCCGGAGAGCCGTGAAAAAGTATCGTTCGCTGTACAATTAGCGCATTATTTTAAGGCTGATATTCGGATCGTTTCGGTGTTTAAACCAAACGACGATGAATATGAGAACAAACTTCTACCTTATCTGCAACAAGTGAAAAAATTCATCAAACAGGAAGGTGTGCATTGTACAAACAGGTCATTGCCTAGTACCAAGCCGGCAGAAGCCATTATTGAATACGCGGTAAAAAACGATTGTGATCTGATCATTCAGATTAATCAGAAGGACCTGAGCCTTGCTGATAAAATCAATGGTATTATCGGTCATAAAGTCGTGGAATTAAGCCCGATCCCAGTGCTTAACGTACCTCCAATGAAACGTGAGAGTATGAGTCACTTTAGCAGTGGTATGTAATCCTGATTATTCTCATCAGTTCCTTTTTTAGGCTTACTGCCTGAAAATCATTGATTTTTCGTGGCTTTTGAGTCAGAATTTGATGTTTTTTTAACGTCTGTTCCCTGCTTCCATTACTGCTTTTTTTAGTAAATTCGCTCCTCTTTTTTAGAAAGAGCAAGGGGTCATCACTTTATGAAAAAATATCCTGAATATAAAAAGCTTGATCTTTCCCAGATCTCAAAAGACATACTCGCACTTTGGGAAAAAGAAGGTACGTTTGAAAAATCGGTTTCCACACGAACTGAAGCAAAGCCTTGGGTATTTTATGAAGGACCGCCAAGTGCGAACGGCATGCCCGGGATACACCACGTGATGTCGCGGAGCATTAAAGATATCTTCTGCAGATTTAAAACCTTGCAAGGATACCAGGTTAAGCGCAAAGCCGGCTGGGATACGCATGGCTTACCAATAGAGTTAAGCGTTGAAAAAACACTGGGCATTACCAAAGAAGATATCGGCAATAAAAACAGCCCGAAATATATTTCCGTTGAAGATTACAATAAAGCCTGCCGCAAGGAGGTGATGAAATATAAAGATAAATGGGAAGAACTCACAGCAATGATGGGTTATTGGGTAGATATGAGTGATCCTTATATCACTTACGATAACAAATACATTGAAAGTGTTTGGTGGTTGCTTAACAACATGTACAACAAAGATCTTCTGTACAAAGGCTACACCATCCAGCCATATTCGCCGGCGGCCGGGACCGGATTATCATCCCATGAATTAAACCAACCGGGCTGCTACAGGGATGTGAAAGACAGAACAGCTGTGGTTCAGTTTAAAGTTGCCGGTGAGCAGCCTGTAGTTGAAAAGTTACTGCCAACTGCCACTGTAAACTCCGAATTGTATTTTCTTGCCTGGACAACTACACCCTGGACACTTCCTTCTAATACTGCTCTTGCTGTCGGTAAGGACATTGAATACGTTTTTGTTACAACTTTCAATCCTCATTCTGGCAAACAGCAAACAGTTATACTGGCAAAAGATCTGGTAAATAAATATTTCTCCGAAAAACATACCGATCTTAAGTTTGAAGATTATAAGCCAGGTGATAAAAACATCCCATTCAAAATAGTGGGTCACGCTAAAGGCTCCCAGCTGGAAGGAATCAGATACGAGCAGTTATTACCTTTCGCAAAACCTACGGACGGCGATGCATTCAGAGTAGTAACAGGAGATTTCGTAACTACTACAGATGGAACAGGAATTGTGCACATTGCTCCAAGTTTTGGCGCAGATGATTTTCGTGTGGCGAAACAAAATGGAATCGGTTCATTAACCCTTGTTGACAAACGCGGAAAGTTTTTGCCAGAAGTGAAAGACGGAATTTTTCTTTACGGAGAAGAATACGTGAAAGAAGCTTATCTCACGGATGAAGAGAAGAAAGCCGAGTTTGAAAAACAAAAACAGATCCTCGAGGCAAATCATAAGATCAAGGATCTAAAAGTTTACCTGAGCGTTGATGAACGTATCGTTTTACGTTTACAGGAAGAAGGAAAACTTTTTAAGAAAGAACACTACGTACACAGTTATCCGCATTGCTGGAGAACCGATAAACCGGTTTTATATTATCCCCTCGACTCTTGGTTCATTCGTTCAACAGTAATGAAGGACAGAATGATCGAACTAAATAAAACGATCAACTGGAAACCTGAAGCAACAGGTACTGGCCGTTTTGGTAACTGGCTCGAAAACCTTAACGATTGGAATCTTTCGCGATCACGCTTCTGGGGCATTCCAATTCCAATATGGACCAGTGAAGATAAAACTGAACAAATCTGTATCGGTAGCGTAGAACAACTTAAGAAGGAAATTGAGAACGCTCTTGCTAAGGGAGCGATGAAAGAAAATCCACTTGAGAAATTTAAGGCAGGTGATTTTAGTCAGGAAAACCATAACACGTTTGATCTCCACAAGCCATATGCTGACAATATTGTTTTGGAGAAGAATGGAAAAAAATTATTTCGTGAGACAGATCTTATCGATGTTTGGTTTGATAGTGGTTCCATGCCATATGCACAGTTGCATTATCCATTCGAGAACAAAGACCTGATTGACAATAAAAAATATTACCCTGCAGATTTTATTGCAGAGGGTGTGGATCAGACCCGGGGATGGTTCTTCACACTGCACGCTATTGCCGCTATGAATTTTGATTCGGTGGCATTTAAGAATGTTGTATCGAATGGACTGGTTCTGGACAAAAATGGTAACAAGATGAGCAAGCGTTTAGGTAACGCTGTTGATCCTTTTATCACCATTAACAAGTATGGAGCAGATGCAACCCGCTGGTATATGATTTCCAACGCAGCGCCCTGGGACAATTTAAAATTCGACGAAGAAGGAATTGCGGAAGTACAACGTAAATTGTTTGGTACGCTTTACAATACATACGGATTCTATGCTCTGTACGCTAACGTTGACAAGTTTACGCTCGACGAGCAGAATATTATTCCGGTAAAAGATCGTGTGGAGCTGGATCGCTGGATTATTTCGGAGCTTCAGACATTGATTGAAAATGTAAACGAATTCTACGAAGGATTTGAACCACATCGTGCTGCAAGGGCGATTGAAGATTTTGTAGATGAACACCTGAGCAACTGGTACGTGCGATTATCCCGTCGTCGTTTTTGGAAAGGTGATATGAGCGCCGATAAAAAAGCAGCTTATGAAACCCTTCATGAGTGTTTAATGGTTGTTACGCAACTGATGAGTCCTATTGCTCCGTTCTTTAGTGACTGGATGTACAGGAATCTTACGGATCCAATTCGCGAACAAGCATTAAAAAACAATACCCCCTTAAAATGGGAGTCGGTGCATCTCACAAGTTTCACAAAACTTGACAGGAAGAATCAGGATAAGGCACTTGAAGAACGTATGGAGCTTGCCCAGAAGATTTCTTCCATGATCTTATCTATCCGGAAGAAAGAAAATTTAAAGGTACGCCAGCCCCTGCAACGCATACAAATTCCAATATTAGATAAAGAATACCAGAAAAAGATTGAGTCTGTAAAAGATCTCATCCTGAATGAAGTGAACGTAAAGGAAATTGAGTTTGTTGACGAAAGTAAAACGCAGATCGTAAAAAGCCTGAAACTCAATTTTAAAACGCTTGGTAAAAAATGCGGAGCTCACATGAAAGCTGTTCAGGCTTATGCCTTAGAACATGCCGCAGAGATTATTTCAGGGATTGAAAAGAACGGAAAATACGCAGTGAACGTTAACGACGCTGAAATTTTACTCGAACAGGAGGACGTGGAGATCATTCCTGTGGATATCCCCGGATGGAAAGTAGCCAACAGCGGAGCATTGACTGTGGCCCTCGACATCAAACTGTCAGAAGAGCTTAAAAACGAAGGATTGGCAAGGGAAGTAGTGAACCGCATTCAGAATCTGAGGAAGGATAAAGGCTTTGAAGTAACAGATAAAATTTTGGTTAAAATTCAGCGAAATTCAGGTCTTGATAACGCTATTCAAAGCAATTTAAGTTATATTTGTTCGGAAACTTTAACAAGCGATTTGCAGTTGGTTCCCACGCTTGTCTCTAACAACGCAACCACTATTGAAGTTGACGAATTAATTACAACATTAATATCAATAGAAAAACTAAATTAAGTAGTTATGGCTAAAAAGAAAGACAATAAAAAAGCTGACAAGAAAGCCAAACCGGCTGCAAAGAAAGCAGTTAAAGTTACCAAGCCGAGTAAACCAGCTCCTAAAAAAGCGGCAAAACCTGCTGCCGGAGCTAAAACCATAAGTAAACCTGCCTCTAAGCCTGCCAAAAGCAGCAAAGCAGCCAAACCCGCCAAGGTAACAAAACCTGTGGCAAAAAAAGAAGACAAAAAAATGAGTAAGACGGTTGCTAAGACTGACCTAAAGAAAAAACCCAACAAAGCTGAAGAAAAAACATCTAAAAAACCTGCAGGCAAGCCAATAGATGCCATTGCTAAAAAAGGCAAAGTGTCAAAACCTGCTAAAACATCTAAGAAAAAAGGTAAAGGTGGTGAGGACGATGAGGAGGAGGATGAAGATATTGAAGAAGAGGAGGAAGATGATGAAGATGTGGAAGTGAAGGATGATTATGAAAAAGGCGAAGATGAGGATGCAGGCATCGAAGGTGGTCTTGATGAGGCCGGAATGGTGGATCTTGAAGGTGGTGGCTCCACTGATATTGACGAAGACGATGATGAGGTCCCTGAAAAACGTGGACGTGGACGTCGTAAGAAAAACGAGGGCAAATCGAGTGGCGGAAGCATGGAAGCTTATATCCGTAACCGTCCTTTACAGATCGACATTAACAAGCCATTGATTAAAAAAACGAATGCCGCTGCACCAAAACCTTTCGTAAATACAGAAGATAAGCGTACACGTTATTCGGATAAAGAGCTTGCTGAGTTTAAAGAACTGATTCTTGAAAAACTGAAAGAAGCTCAAACGGATTACGACTTGCTGAAACAAACACTTAGCAATGAGGACAATCACGGTACCGACGACACATCTCCTTCCTTTAAATTACTGGAAGATGGAAGTGATGTAATGAGCAAAGAGGAAACAGCGCAACTTGCGTCTCGCCAGGAGAAGTATATTGTGAATCTTAAAAATGCTCTGGTTCGTATCGAAAATAAAGCATATGGCATTTGCAGGGTAACAGGTAAACTTATTCCAAAAGAGCGTTTACGCTCTGTACCACACGCTACCATGGGCATTGACGCTAAGTTGAGTCAATCATAAAACTAACGTTCAAGCATTACAATTGCCTTTCTAAAATTAGGAAGGCAATTTTTTTGATAGTCAAAAGCATAAATTATACAAGTCCCCCAAGCACTCATGTTTTTTAAGCATTATAAAATTCCCCTCTTAACAGTTCTGCTCGTGTTATTTGTCGATCAGTGCATTAAGATCTATATCAAATTAAACTACCCTCTGGGCGAAGTAGGTCGTTTGGCTGACTGGTGCATTATCCATTTCACAGAGAATCCAGGAATGGCTTTTGGTTTTGAATTTGGTGGAGAGGCCGGAAAGCTGGCATTGAGCATATTCAGAATTTTGGCTTGTATTGGAGGCGCAATCTATATTCGTTACATCATTAAACAAAAAGAGCATCCTGGATTTATTTTTTCCGTTTCATTGATTCTTGCCGGGGCGCTCGGAAATATTCTGGACAGTGCATTTTACGGTTTGATCTTTGATCGCGGTACCACGCTGAACGCAGATTTTATGGAATATATGCCTTACGATGGCATAGCACAAATAAGCAGCCACGGTTACGCAAAACCCATGTATGGTTGCGTGGTAGATATGTTTTATTTCCCCATTTTTAATGGTCATTTCCCAGATTGGTTTCCAATTTGGGGAGGTGAAGATTTTCAGTTCTTCAGACCTATTTTTAATTTTGCAGATGCTTCCATTTCTGTTGGTGTGATCGTTATTATATTATTCCAAAAAAAATTCTCAAAAAAAACGCATGAACTTCCCGTTGAATCGACTCCTGTTCAGGACCAGCAAACAAGCGCGGATCTGAATGCTCCACAGCAATAATTTCTGATGAGAAAAAAGGCCATTTTATTAATTAATCTTGGAACCCCTGATGCGCCAACTCCCTCAAAAGTTGGTAAATATCTAACGGAATTCTTAAACGATAAGCGCGTCATAGATATCAATGCCCTGGGGCGCTTTTTTCTTGTAAACCTTATCATTGTTCCTTTCCGTCGGTTTAAATCTTCTAAATTATACCAGGCTATATGGACCAAAGAGGGTTCGCCATTATTATTAAATTCGATTGCCCTGAAAGAAAAATTGCAGAAAGAATTGGGCAGTGATTATATTGTTGAACTCGCCATGCGTTACCAAACACCTTCCATAGCATCTGTTTTGGAAAAGCTGAGGGAACAGCGCCCGGAGAAAATTACGATTCTACCTCTGTATCCGCAATACGCAAGTTCAAGCACAGGAAGTACCCTGGAAGAGGTCTTCAGGATTATCCGTCGCTGGGAAGTAATTCCGGATATCCAGAGTATCAGTAAATTTTACGATCATCCAAAATTCATTGAAGCTTTTGTGGAGGAAGCAAAAAAACACAACATCGCCGAATACGATCACATCATTTTCAGTTATCACGGTTTACCGGAGCGACAGATATTGAAGGCTTCAGCGCATTACGGCGGAAACACCTGTCAAATGGGTGCTTGTTGCAATACTATAACAAAAAACAATCAATACTGTTACCGTGCAAATAGTATGGAAACAACACGTCAATTGGTAACAGCTTTAAATATTCCCGAAGGAAAATATACCAGTAGTTTTCAGTCGCGTTTAGACGATGGCTGGTTAAAACCTTATAGCGACAAAGTTGTAGCTGAGCTCGCAGAAAAGGGCGCGAAAAAACTTCTGATTTTCTCTCCTGCGTTTGTTGCCGATTGTCTTGAAACTATTTATGAAATAGGCACCGAATACGAAGAGATCTTCAAACACCATGGCGGCGAAAAAGTAACGTTGGTAAATAGCCTCAATTCTAATGATACCTGGGTGAAGGCTGTTGGGGAAATGGTGAAATAATAGATCATGCCCCCGCAATCGGTTTATCATCTGTCATGCGGGTGTCCATAGCATCCCGCAATCCATTTCCTACCATCATAAAAGAAAGAACCAAGAGCATGATGGCAATACCCGGAGTAAAAGCTAAATAGGCTTTATCCATTAAAATATAACCGTGATGGGCATTGATCATTTCGCCCCAGGAAGGAACGGGAGGTTGCGCGCCGATCCCTAAAAAACTCAAACCAGCTTCCGTTAAAATGGCAGTGGCAAAATTACTGGCTGCCATTACAATTACAGGTCCCATTACATTTGGCAGAATGTGGCGAAAGATAATTCTTGAGTGTTTGTATCCTAAAGCGCGTCCGGCTTCCACAAATTCTTTTTCACGAATGCTCAACACTTGTCCGCGCACAATACGCGCCACATCAACCCACATGGTGAGACCCACTGCAATAAATACCTGAGTGACACCTTTGCCGAGTATGAGTGTAATGGCAATTACCAAAAGCAAAGTAGGAATGCTCCACACTACATTAATAAGCCAGGTAATCACCACATCTGTTCTGCCCCTGAAATACCCTGCCAGGGCACCAAGAAAAATACCTATAAATATAGAGATCACAACAGATATTAATCCGACAGATAAACTAATGCGTGTGCCAATTAATAAACGACTCAGCATATCGCGGCCCAGGAGATCTGTACCTAAGGCATAGGTTTTTGTGACGATGTGTTTTTTCCTTACAATCTCCTGGAGTTCTTTTACCGAAGCGGTTACCGGACTATTTTTATCAAGTTTCTGGAAACTGATTTCCTGCTTTAACGAGTCGTATGAAATTGGTTTGGTTGTATTTAAAGCATGCGCAACATTGGCAAGATTAAATCGCTGTTTAGCGCCATTGTTCGGATGATGCCCGGTATATTCTTCAATAACTATGTCTCCCCCGGCGAAACTGTAGCCATAGATAGGATAAGCAATGTAGGGGTCATTTTTCCCAAAAAGCATAGTTTCAAACCATCCAGGTTCATCCACAAATTGATTTCGCGTAACCAAAAGAAATTCCACACTGCTTCCCGGGCTCATAATGTGTAACTCAGGTTTCTGATCGTTGGCATAGGGTGTTTTGTCTGGCGTAATCAAATACCCTGACACTGAAATTACGCAAGCAAGCAAAATGACCAGGATCCCGAACAAAGCAGGTTTGTTTCGTTTAAAACGTCTCCAGGTTTGTGCCCCAAGGGAGAGAGAGTCAAAATCTATTTTCTTTTTTCTAAAAAACACCAGTTATTTCCATTTTGGTTTCATAACAAGAGAGGCTATTCCCACAACGCAGGCATAAACTGGGTACACAATGGCAACCGGTAAACCATACCATAGAAGATTTTTATTTTTAATGAATGTTGAAGCTAAAAATAACAACAAAATATCAATGGACAATTTTAAAAAAACAAACAACTGAAGTGATAGTTTCACTGGTACAAATGGTAATGCAGCCATAGCAAACAGAAATGAAACATTCACCAGGAAAACAAGCGCGGCTGCGAGAACATTAAAGAAATTTGAATTCACTTTAAATTTTGAGGCCCAGCGAACTTTTTGTTTTATAAGGTCCGAAAAATTTAAGGACGGATACGTTAAAACAATTGCGGATTTTGATTTTAAGAAGGAAATTTTACCTTTTATTTTTTTTACGTCTTCAAGGAACAACACGTCGTCACCGGATTGTATCTCCAGATGCGATGCATATGCGCCTGTTTTTTCGAAAATTTCTTTTGTAAAAACAAGATTTGCGCCACTACAGAGAAAAGCTTTGTTGTAAAATGAGCTGCCGGCTGAAAACAAACTAAGCACGTTATTTTCAACCGCCTGCAGCGCCCACATTAATCCTGAGTAGTTGGCGATTGAGATGGGAGCGATGATGAAATCGGCTTTTGTTTTTTGATGGTGTTCGGCAATGGATTGAAGCCAGCCTGTTGAAACTGTAAAGGTGTCGGCATCGCGGGTAACGATGAGCGGGTGATTCGCTTCTGAAACTGCGCGGCGGATACTTTGTTTTTTGCCATGGTGTTTTTCGTTGCTAAGTATTTTATATTTAAAACGGGCATTCTTTAAAACGTTACGGGCTATATTTACGGTGTTGTCATAACTGTTATCATCCACTAAAATTAACTCAAAATTATCAGGCTCGTATTTTTGAGCCATAATGGATTGAAGACAGTAAGTGATATTCTTTTCTTCATTCCTGGCGCAGACGATAATGCTAATTTTTACATCCGGGAGAGAATCAGTTGGATTACTGTCCTTTGTGAGAAAAAACCCGATTGCTCCGATAATACTTAATGCCAGGTACAGTCCCAACAAAGTGTAAATTATGAAAAGCACCACACTCACTTCTGTGTTTTAAATAATTTGAAATTAAAATTCTGTCTCAGCAGGATAATGTAACCAGCTATGCTCGGTATAATAATATTTACCAACCAGATTAATACCGAGGATAATGCTAGTACGGTATTGCTTATGCCGGCATCTTTAAAAACAATTAAGGCGATCGCCGCCCTGATCGCCGCTTCCAGCAGGCTGATCATCGGTATCAGTGTGGTAATCAGAAAATAGAGTGTAACTCCTGTCAGGATAGAAATGTCTATTGTTACATTGAACATGGCAAGCAGAAGACAAAACTGCAAACAAAAAACAGAATAACGAAGTAAAGAAAAGCCAAACAACTTAACCAGTACAAGTGGCGTAAACGTGTAATGAAAGTCTTCCACCGGCGCGCCTTTTCTTATTTTTTTGGAGATAAAGTTTAAGAGAGGATTGATGTAATAAATGCTCAGGGCAAGCAACAAGACCATCAGAATGCCACCTGTAAAAACAACATACGTGATCCAGGCGTTGGTATCTTGAAATTGATTGATGCGAAAAAGGATGGCAAAAAAACCGACGATGATGGTAATAGACAATTGAAACATCCCGCCGACAAAATGAAGCACTGTTATTTTAGGTCTGTTTTCTATTTTGAAGAAAATAATTTTAGCTACAAATTCTGTTGCTCTCCCGGGAGCGAGATTACCAAGACATACACCACTGTAAACAGATTTGGTTGCCGTTTTGTAACTTACCCATTGAATGGGTGCTGTAATGAGTTTCCATTTGTAGGCTTCAATGCCCCAGTTAAGGGGAATAAGAGCAAGGCTTAGGCCGAAACAGGCAAGGCCACCGGCCGAAAGAGCTGCATCGTAAAGCAGGGAGACTTTTTCTTCGGTAAATTCGTTTCCAAGGCGCAGGTAAATGATAAAAAAGCTCAAAAGCCCGATAAGGGTCTTAACAACTATGGACAGTATTTTTTTTCGCTTTTGCAATTAAGGTCTAAATTTACGTTTTAATACAGGAGCCCTCGCCCGGCACCTTACAAATAGTTAACACGCACCGTTCATAATATGCCGGCTAACACAGACAGGATCATTTTAGGCATAGACCCAGGAACCATTGTTATGGGTTATGGGCTGCTTCATATCGTGGATAATAAACCTAAGCCAATTGGAATTGGTGTTATAAAGCTTGAAAAATATGACGACCATGCTCTTCGTTTGAAAAAAATATTTGAACGCACCGTTGGCATTATTGAAGAGTTTAAACCGGACGAGCTGGCTATCGAAGCTCCCTTTTTCGGAAAAAACGTTCAGTCCATGCTCAAGCTTGGAAGAGCACAGGGCGTGGCTATAGCAGCGGCTTTGAGCAGGAGCATTCCAATTACAGAATACTCACCAAAAAAAATTAAAATGAGTATTACGGGAAACGGAAATGCCAGCAAGGAACAGGTTGCTGCTATGTTGTCGCAGATCCTGGGTTTAAAAAACGAGCACGAATATCTCGATGCTACCGATGCCCTGGGTGCAGCGCTTTGTCACTACTATCAGAATAAAAACGCAATGGGGTCAGGAAAATCTTATACCGGCTGGAAGGCTTTTCTGGCTGATAATCCGAAGAGGAAAATGTAGAGTCGGCAGTTGGCAGTATACAGTTCGCAATAAACAGATACTGCAAACTGCAACTCCCCACTGGAAAACTACTTTCGAAGTGAATTGATCTTTTTAAACCCTACAAGCTGATCGTAGTAAGTGCCAAACTTACGGTGATACACAAAAACACTGTATTCGTTTTCTGTGTCCCAGTGATTTCCTTCCAGTAAAGTCTCATCACCGGTTTTATTATTGTCGTTGCTTAGCACGTAAATATAATTGTAGTACCCCTGCTTCAAATACAATTGCGCTTCATAACCCGTTCGTTTATAGTTGTAGGTAAGCCTGCTGGCCTTGTTCATTCGCCAATCGGTAAGTTTTCCGAGGATATAAAAATTTCCTTTTGATTCGGGTGTGCTGTATGGAAGAAAAAAATCTACGTACACATAGTCCGCTTCAAGATCCATGTTGCCTCTTGTTTCGCGATTCTTGATCAGGAAATTCCCATTAAAATCGTTATAAAATAAATATGGTTTCGCCGCTCTCGACTCATCTGGATACAGGTATGCATGATATTGGTAATTTTCGTCCTGAGTTATGTCCTTCACACGTTCCGTTAAGAATTTCACACTTCTGATATCGAAATAACGGAATTCGTTGCCCCCATTAAAAGTACTGGCATCGTCCATCGAAAAGAGCAGCTGGTTTCCCTGCACAAATGTTGGCTTTATATCGGTAACAGCATTGTCCCAGCGATTATTCTGCATCAGCACTACTTTCATATCGCGATACGGATTCGTTAGATCGTAGTTGTTGGAACTCAATGTAAAATCAATGTGTTGTTTATTGTACTGGTCGTCGCCGCCTACCGTTTGTCTCACCGTGGTTGCAATGGAAACTTTGTTGTCATACACCATAAAACGCCGGGTCAGAACAAGGTCTTTTTGATCGCCATTAAGAAATACATACACGA
Organism: Bacteroidia bacterium; assembly: GCA_016788025.1. Classification (GTDB taxonomy): domain Bacteria; phylum Bacteroidota; class Bacteroidia; order B-17B0; family Aurantibacillaceae; genus Aurantibacillus. Next base: position 3,119 of record JAEUTM010000111.1, on the reverse strand, counting down.
TATAGTTGCCACTTTTAAGAAATCGTGTGTTTACCTGCGGAAAAGTAATTGAATAATGGGTGTATCTCTGCCTGGTATTCTGACTGTAGTCGAAGTTGATGAGATTGATGCTGAAATATCCTTCCATATATTCGCCAGTCATTAGCGTACTTGGACTCCAATCTGAGTTGCACTGAAGAAAGCTCAGCGAATACTGTTTTCGGTCGCCATCGAGATCATCGAAACTAAGTTCCAGCTGTTCGGATCCATTAAGGCTTATAATTGGGGGAGCGTACTCCCAGCTTAATTCGTGAAATTGGACGGTGCGTATATTTGGTTTGTATACGTAATCATCGTATTTCATAACACTAGCGTTTACGTAGTCTTCTTCCTGAGTTTCGGTTTGTGAAAAAACAGTCTGTTGCAGGAGAATAATCAGGCTAAACAATAAGGATAGACGCATCTTTTTCAAAGATATGAATTCGATGAGTTTAGAACGCTTACCAAAAGGCAATTATTGCTCAATGAACTAAGAGTAACAGATTATTTTTTTGCAGCAAAGAGCTGCACGCGGCTTTCCTGGCGTTTCAGAAGACGCTGGATATTTTTGCGGTGCGTGATAATCAGAAGAACAGCAACCACAATGGAAAACACCATAAGGATTGGATTGGTGTTTTTAAGAAGAAGATTTAGTATCAGAGGGAAGGCAATGCCTGCTGTCATGGAAGACAAAGAGACAATCCGACTGCTGAATAAAACCACAAGGAATACTACCAAAGCCAGCGCGCAGGACAAAGGTGCAATACAAATTACAATCCCAAGCATGGTTGCTACACCCTTGCCACCCCTAAAGCCTGCAAATACCGGAAAAATATGACCCATCAGGGCAGAAACCCCAAGGCCTAACTGAAGACTGATAAATTCATCGGTTCCAAACTCGTATCCGCTGAAACTTGACAAAGCTACCGCCACAGTTCCTTTCAGAATGTCTATAATTAATACTGGAATCCCCGCTCTTTTGCCCAGAACCCGGAAAGTATTGGTTGCGCCTGCATTACCACTTCCGAATTCGCGCACATCTATATTGTAGAACCTTTTACCTATCCAGACGGATGTGGGAATGGACCCAATTAAATAAGCTATTAAAATTAATACTGCTACCAATCTTTAATAAAACGTTAATTAATTACTAGCAAAGCTAAAAATTATTTTAAAGAAAAAAAGCACCTAAACTCAATTTTAATCAAGTTTAAGTGCTTTATAATCAAATATTTATATTAGTAAGCGCCTTTTAGTTTAACACCTTGCTCTAGTTTTTGCAGGGCTGTAATATAGGCACCAATGCGCATGCTTGTTTTGTAGTGGGTAGCGTTATGCCACACCGCTTCAAATGCGATCTCCATTTTTTCGTCGTGTTTCTGATTCACTTCGTCCTCAGACCAATAGTAACCAGCTTTGTTCTGAACCCACTCGAAATAACTTACTGTAACGCCACCCGAGTTTGCGAGGATATCAGGAACACAAATGATGTTCTTTTTGTTTAAAATAGGATCAGCTTCAGGCATTGTAGGACCATTAGCGCCTTCTACAATCAGTTTAGCCTGAATTTTAGGCGCATTTTCTTCATTAATAACGTTTTGAAGAGCTGCAGGAACTAAAACATCACACTTGCTGATGAGCAATTCGTTATTTTGAATTTCAGTTGCCCCTTTAAATCCTTTAAGATTGCGGTTGTTTTTAGCAGCAAAATCAATTGCAGCGGCTATATCGATGCCTGCTTCGTTATAGAAAGAACCACTGTGATCGCCAATACCAACAATTTTCACGCCTTTTTCAGCCAGTAAACGTGCAGCATGAGAACCTACGTTACCAAATCCCTGAACAACTGCGGTTACGTTTTTAGGATTTAAGCCCATTTTCTTAAGAGCAGCAAGTGTATTTACCATCACACCTCGACCCGTAGCAGCATCTCTTCCAAGAGATCCACCAACAGCCACTGGTTTACCAGTAATAACACCAGGACTATCTTCGCCTGTATTTTTATTAAACTCGTCAAGGATCCAGGCCATTTCGCGACCACTGGTGCCCATATCCGGAGCAGGAATATCTTTATTTACGCCAAACACATCTTTCATAGCAACAGCATAAGCGCGGCTGATACGCTCTAATTCTCCAACACTGTGAGCGCGAGGATCGAGCTTAATACCACCTTTTGCACCTCCGTATGGAAGGTTGGCAACTGCACATTTAAAACTCATCCATGCAGCCAGAGCCATTACTTCGTCAGCATTCACATCCATCGCGTAACGGATACCACCTTTGCTCGGGCCCAGGTGAGTGCTGTGAACAGTTCTGTAACCTTCAAAAACCTGAATTTTTCCAGAATCCATCATCACCGGCAAGCTTACCTTTACCTGTTTTTGTGGGTTTTTAAGAACCAATGCTACTTCGTTGCTAAGGTTCATCAATTTAGCTGCCTCATCCAGGCGAGCCAATACCGCTTCAAACATACTTTCTTCGTGTGCCTGAGCTGCCTTTACTGTTTGTGTTGACATAGTAAATCTCGTTTGTTAACTGGGGCGTAAAATTAAGTAAAATATATCAATTACCGGCCCAAAACCATGTTAATATCAATGGTTTTATAACATATGTTATCACCTGCATTACCTGCTTGATAAAAAACGTTTGTTAAATTTACGAACCTATATGAACCACTTCCTCAAAATCCTGTCGGTGTTCCTTACCTGTTCCTTTGCTTTTAAGATAGGATTTCCAACAACCTTTATTGTACTTGAGAGAAATTTCGCGGAAGTAATAGCCGTTTCCTGCGGCGGTGGAATTATGGGAAACATTTTTTTTACTCATCTGAGCGCCGCAATTTTAAAAGGGATTCATAATTTCAGGAAAAAACGGGGACTTATTCATCGTAAAAAGGTGTTTACTAAGTTTAACCGAAGGATTATTCGTACAAAACAAAAATTCGGGCTGGCGGGAATTGCTTTCATTACTCCGATTCTCCTTTCTACGCCTGTTGGAGCGTTTTTAGCGGAGAGATTTTACAAGGATAAGCGCAAGATTATTATTTATCTGAGTGGAGCAACTATTATCTGGGCTTTTGCACTGTATTTTATCCTCTTGTT
>JAEUTM010000100.1 GCA_016788025.1 Bacteroidia bacterium | reverse complement strand
GATCCGGCCAGTCCCACTCCCACAGGAAAAAGCGCTCTTCAATTTCCACAACTGTACCTGGGTATGATTGCCATATTTGTTTATGTTGGTGTAGAAGTATCTACAGCATCCAATCTACCCGAATACATGAAGCAGTATCTTTCCATCGAAACCAGCCAGGCTGCTCCCTATATCTCCTTGTTCTGGGCTAGTTTAATGATCGGCCGCTGGACCAGTTCTGCGGGCGCATTCGACATTTCCGCAGGCAAAAAACAGATGCTTCGTTTTTTTATGCCTTATATCGCATTTACTGTGTTCCTTCTTGTAAATGCCATTGCAAATACAGACCTCAGTGTTTTTTATCCTTATGCATTTGTAATTCTTCTTCTTATTGCAGCAGACATTTTAAGCAAAGGTAATCCCGCCCGTCAGTTACTGATCTTTTCCTTTTGCGGAATTGCAGCACTTATCATTGGGATGGCTACCACCGGTTTAATAAGTGTTTATGCATTTATCAGCGTTGGATTATTTTGTTCAACACTTTGGCCCTGTATATTTACTTTGGCAATTTCAGGTTTAGGAAAGTTTACCAACCAAGGCTCCAGTTATCTTATTATGATGATCATGGGTGGAGGATTAATCAGCTGGCTTCAAGGTTGGCTTGCCGGACCGGAACTGATGGGTATTAAAGCCAGTTACATTGTTGGTGTGTTCTGTTTTGTTTATCTTGCTTTCTATGGCTGGAAAGCATCATCAATTCTTCGCAAACAAGGAATAGAGCTAGACAAGAGCCAGGCAAATAACCATTAATTTAAATCCTTTGGAAAACAAGGACCAAGATAAAAGGAACTATCTTGAAGTGGTCGCGCGGTCAACCAAGGTGATTATCATTCTTATTGTAATTATTGTGGTGCTGTTTATGGTGGGCATTACGGGCTGGCCGAAAATGAAGGAACATAAAACACCTGACATTAAACCAAACGAAAAAACAAAAGAAGCAACAATAGAAAATAACTTTTGGAAAGCGCCTGACACTTCGGAAATAAACAGCGAGAACAATGCCGAACAAATAACATACGGGCGTGCGCTCGTCAGGAACACCTCGTATTACTTTGGACCAAAAGGCAAAATTGCAGCGCTTGGCAATGGCATGAACTGCCAGAATTGCCATCTAGATGCGGGTACCAGGTTATTTGGAAACAATTTTGCTGCCGTTGCCTCTACCTATCCAAAATTCCGTGATCGCTCAGGAACTAAGGAAACTATTCTGAAACGAGTAAGTGATTGTTTCGAAAGGAGCCTGAACGGAAAAGCTCCCGATACAAGTTGCAAAGAAATGCAGGCAATACTGGCTTACATAAAATGGCTTGGTCGTGATGTGCGCAAAGACGAAAAGCCGGAAGGTTCAGGGATAAAACAGCTGGCATACCTTGACAGGGCAGCCGATCCGGAAAAAGGAAAAATCACTTATCAAGAAAAGTGCCAGAGATGTCATGGCGCTGACGGACAAGGACAGATGGCGGACGAAAGTTCTTTCAAATATCCTCCGCTTTGGGGGAAAAACAGCTATAACATCGGCGCCGGACTTTACCGTTTGTCTCGCTTTGCCGGTTATGTAAAATACAATATGCCGCAAGGCGCCACATTTGAAGAACCTCAGCTCACAGATGAACAAGCATGGGATCTTGCAGCATTTGTAAACTCGCAGGATCGCCCTTACATGGACCTCAGCAAAGACTGGCCAAAAATTGCGGGTAAACCTGTAGATCATCCCTTCGGTCCTTATGCTGATAAATTCTCTGAGAGGCAGCATAAATATGGACCCTACTCGGAGATGGTTAAGAAATAACAGAACTCTTTTTTTGACGCTGATTTTCGCTGATTTCGTAAATCTAAAATTATACTCATCTGTGTAATCTGTGTAATCTGCGTCAACTTCTTGTGGCAAAAATCATTCTCACATAAAATATAAATCCTTACTTTCATCTCACAAATGAAACCTGAGCACAAAAATAATTGTCAGTGTGGTTGCAGAGAAAAGTTAGTTCCCGACGGTGTATCCCGTAAAGACTTTCTGAAAAAAATTGGTGCTGCCACTATTGGTATGGGACTAAGCCCTCTCGCGGCCTTTTCTTTAACTGATGACAAGGGTAAGGCGGAAGACTTTAGCGGTAGTACTGTTATACAAAAAGGCAAAGCACAGCACATTACCCTGCTGCACACCAGCGATATTCACGGGCAGGTAAATGTACACGATGAGTTTTTCTGGGAAAATGGACAGGCCGTGTATAAAAAACGAGGAGGTTTCGCGCACCTTAAAACAATGCTCGATCAACTTCGAAAGAAAAACCCGAACACATTGCTTGTTGACGGCGGAGATTGTTTCCAGGGCAGTGCAATTGCAACGCTAAGCGAAGGTCAGGCTTTAATTCCCCTGATGAATAATCTCAATTACAGCCTTATGCTTCCAGGAAACTGGGAAGTAGCTTACGGTAAAAAAATGCTGGTAAAGGATATGGGAAGTTATAACGCCCCGAAAGTTTGCGCCAACATGATGCACGACGATAATAATGAGCTTATGTTTCCTCCTTATCAAACATTTTACCTTGGCGGGATGAAGATCGGTTTTGTGGGTTACAATGATCCACTAACTCCTGTGCGTCAGTCACCCGCTTATAGTAATGGCATTAAATTCCAGGATCCCGAAAAAAACATTGCGCACTATATCAAAATCCTTCGTGAGCAGGAACAATGCGGCTTAGTTATTGCTTTAACACACATGGGGATGGCGCAGCAGTTGCATCTTGCCAACCAATCTTATTCTGAAGGATTGGATTATATTTTCGGCGCAGATACCCACGAAAGAATTCGATCACCTTTGCAGGGGAAATACGCAAGAGTTACCGAGCCTGGTGCGTTCTCCTCTTT
>JAEUTM010000095.1 GCA_016788025.1 Bacteroidia bacterium | reverse complement strand
CATATCATCGGAAATTTCACATTGTCTTCATAGGATACATATCGACTTGCGTTTAAGCTAAAAGGCGCTACGATTTGCTCGGTAACATCAGGACCATGAGCAATAGTCCCAAAATATTTCTCAGCTAATTTGAGTACCTCTTCCGTATTTACATCGCCGGCTACAGTTAGCACTGCATTATTTGCTCCATACCAGCGCATGTAAAAACGTTTAAGATCATTTACATCAACACGATTAAGATCTTCAATATAGCCAATTGTGGTCCAGCTGTAAGGATGTCCTTGTGGATAAAGAGCCTCTCCGATTTTCTCATTTACCAGTCCATAGGGTCTGTTGTCATAGTTCTGTCCCCTTTCGTTTTTAACGGTTGCGCGCTGTACCTCAAACTTTCGTTGTGTTACAGAATCCAGCAGGAAACCCATACGATCGGCTTCCAGCCATAACATTTTTTCAAGCTGATTGCTGGGAACAGTTTCAAAGTAATTGGTTCTGTCGGTATTGGTGGTACCATTTAAAGTACCTCCGGCTTCGGTAATGATTTTAAAATGTTGTTCGTCGGCCACATTTTTTGACCCCTGGAACATCATGTGTTCGAAAAAATGCGCAAAACCGCTTCTACCTTGTTGTTCGCGTGCACTGCCTACATGATAGGTAACGTCCACATAACAAATCGGATCACTATGATCTTCGTGTATGATTATGTTTAATCCATTACTGAGTTTATACCTCTTATAAGGGATAACAATCTCGTCGCCCTTTTTTGCAACTTCCTCAACAAAAACCGGCCTAAGTTCATTTTGTCTGAAGGCAGTCTTAGCATTCATGTCTTTCTGAGCGGTTGCCGGCAAAAAACAAACAGCTGCAAGAATAATAGTTTGAAAAATTTGAAAAATTCTCTTCATGATATTCGATTATTACGGGCAAATATAACCTAGAAATCGAAAAGATGGGATTTTTGAGCTATTGTCCTTTTAAAACAATTTAACAAGCTTCTGAATATTAACGTGTGAATTGTAAGTAATTTTGTAGAGTAATTATAACACACACAGCATGTATCCTGAAGCAATTGTAAATCCCATGAAAGCTGAGCTTGTTACAGCAGGTTTTCAAGAGTTAACCAGTCCTGAAGAGGTTGACAGCGCTATTCGTAGCGAGGGCACCGTATTAATGGTTGTAAATTCTGTTTGCGGCTGTGCCGCCGGAGCCTGCCGTCCAGGTGTAAAAAAGAGCCTTGAAAACGGCAAAACGCCTTCGAAATTAACCACGGTATTTGCGGGTTTTGATGTTGAAGCTGTTACCCAGGCGAGAAAACACTTTAGTCCATATCCGCCAAGCAGTCCGGCTATTGCTTTGTTTAAAAACGGAGAACTTGTTCACTTTATCGAGAGACATAACATTGAAGGGCATAATGCCAATGCTATTTCAGAACATTTAAAAGCAGTTTACGACGAATATTGCTAGATCTTCGTCGAAATTTCATAACCTAATATTCAGTGTAAAGGCGCTCTACAGGCGTCTTTATTTATTTGGTTTAAACCGTTTTTTCCGTTTATTTTGTACCTCCAAGAAATCACCCGTTTAACCTTGGTTAGAATATGAAAATTGTAAAAATTACTTTGGCCCTGGCTCTTCTGTTCGTATGCAGCCTATCGTTTAACAATTGTAAAAACGAAGAAGATAAGGCAAATCCCCTGGCAGACAGCCTCAAAAACGTGAATAATGAAATGTCGGGCCAGCTGAACGAAAAATCAGCCGCTTTGCAGGAATTTATAGAATCGTTCAACGAGATCCAGGAAAACCTGAATGCTATAAAAGAAAAGGAAAAGGTTGTGTCCACGATGGCCTCCAACAAAGGCGATGTAAAAAACAAAGGGAACCAGATTAAAGAAGACATCCAGGCTATTTATGACCTGATGGCAAAAAACAAAAACCGCATTGGCTCGCTGAGCGAAAAATTAAAACAAAGCAACCTTAAGCTTGCCGGTCTGGAAAAGATGATTGACAACTTACAACAATCACTGGTTTTAAAGGACGAAGAAATTGGCGAATTAAAAACACGCATTGAAGGTTTAAATATTGAATTAGCCAACCTGAACACCAATTATAAAGTTGTGGAAAGTGAAAGTGCCGCTAAAACCGATGCATTGAATACAGCATACTACGCCATTGGCACAAACAAAGAATTGAAAGACAAAAAAGTTATTTCAAAAGAAGGCGGTTTTATCGGCCTTGGTAAATCAACCAAAGTAAGCGCAGATTTTAATAAGGAATATTTTACACGTATCAATATTGAGTCGACACAGAGCATTAACATTGGCGCTAAAAAAGCAAAACTTTTAACCAGCCATCCAAGCAATACGTATCGTTTTGTCGGAGAAAAACCAGTAGAGCGTATAGACATTATTAACCCTAAAGAATTCTGGGCCGCGTCTAAATATCTTGTTATTGTAACGGATTGATTTTTATCAAACTAGGTTGTTTTATGAAAAAACGAATGTTAAAAAACTTCACTAAACAATTTGTTTATTCTTAACTGATCCTATATATTTGTCGCCATAATCTTAAAACCCTATAAAAATGAAAAAAGTTCTATTAATTGCTGCGGTTGCTGGTTTAGCTTTCGCTTCATGCAAAAAAGATTACACTTGCGAATGTACTGGTACAGGTTACAGCGCACAAGCTGAGTACAAAAAAGTAAAGAAAAAAGACGCTCAAAGTTCTTGTGATAAAGCAGCTGATGCAGCAAAAGCATTTGGTAGCGATATTACATGTAAACTGAAATAATTAATTAAGAAATTAACTTAATGAAGTTATCTAAAGCCCTCCCGTCGAACGTTGGAGGGCTTTTTTATATATTACTTTAAAAGCTCTAATTTTATAACCAAAAAAACAAACCCTATGAAAAAAATCCTTCTTCTTGCCGCAGTTGCTGGCCTAATGGCAGTAACTTGCAAAAAAGATTACACTTGTGAGTGCACAACTACAATGACTACACCTTCTGGAACAACTACAACTACCGCTGAAGGTAAAACCGGTAAAATGAAAAAAGCTGATGCTGAGAAAAAATGTGACGAAAGCGATGCTTCAGCTAGCTCTGGTCCATACAGCACAGTTGTTGAATGTAAAATCAAATAATATAAATATTCATTCAGAAAAGCCCTCCCGTCGAACGTTGGAGGGCTTTTTTTTGATAGCTTTTTTAATAAAATCTCTATTTAACCCTAAAAACAAACCCTATGAAAAAAACGCTTCTACTTGCTGCAGTTGCTGGCCTAATGGCGGTATCCTGCAAAAAAAATTACTCTTGTGAGTGTACTACCACCTCAAACAATCCTAACGACGCTCCTGACACCTATACTTACCCCTTAGGTAAACAGAAAAAGAAAGACGCTGAAGA
>JAEUTM010000084.1 GCA_016788025.1 Bacteroidia bacterium | reverse complement strand
CAGCGTCATAAAAAACTCGAACTGACAGTATTTTTTTAAATTTCACTGGAGTCGATCTCGTTTGCCACCGCACTAACCTGGACGTAGCGAGACGTAAATTATTTGGACCAATTTGAGAAACTGAACGATTGACAAGAGCCTTATTGCGCGTTCCAGCCACCATCTACGGGAAGTGCTGTGCCGGTCATTGTGCTCGCAGCCTCCGAGGCTAAAAAAACGGCTAGTTGTCCCAATGTTTCCACCGGTACAAATTCCTTAACCGCTTGTTTTAAAAGCATCACTTTACTGACAACTTCGCTTTCACTTAAGTTGTGCGCTTTTGCCTGATCGGCAATTTGTTTTTCAACCAAAGGTGTTTTTACATAACCTGGACAAATGGCGTTACAGGTAATATTAAAAGGTGCACCTTCAAGGGCAAGTGTTTTTGTGAACCCGACAATACCATGTTTACTGGCCACATAGGCGCTCTTAAATTCCGATGCAACCAATCCGTGGGCAGATGCAATATTGATGATCCGCCCGAATTTTCGTTCTTTCATGCCGGGCCACACTGCCTTGGATAAATAGAAAGCTGAAGAGAGATTGATGCCGATAATTGCTGCCCATTTTTCATCGGGAAATTCATCAATTGGGGAAACATGTTGTATGCCTGCATTGTTCACAAGAACGTCGATCTTCCCAAATTTTGCAATTCCATCTGAAACCATTGTTCTTAATTCTGCCGGATTCAGCATGTTGGCATTGCTGTACATCACAGCAATCCCGTATTCTTTTCCGATGTTGTTCGCTATTTCGGGGCCGTTGGTTTCGAGCCCGTTAAAGATGATGTTGTATTGTTTTGTTTTTGCAAATTCTTTTGCGATGCCAAGGCCAATGCCGCTGGTACTGCCGGTGATTAAAACGGTTTTCATGGCTGCGAAGGTACAAAATTAATCTTGTTGTCCTTTTGCCTTGATGCAAAAGAACGAAAAGATCAAGGCCGGCGATCTCTATCGCTCTCTTGATTTTTTTGAGAAAATCTATGAAAGTAAAAATCCTTCGCCAGTTAAGTCGAAGACCAGTGCGAAGGATTAAACCTACGTTTAAACTGAGGCCTTTCATGATTTTCTTTCAAAAAAATCAATTCACAGCTTATCACCTTTGCGCCGGCCGTTCCTACCGCACGCAGTAGGGGCTCACGGTAAATCATCAGGCTTGGGTTAAAATGCAAAGTGTATTTTCTAAAGAAAGGAGAAGCCGGGACACAAAAACCAAACAACTAAGAAAGGTTATCCTGGCTCCTCCTTCTATTTACCGCACCCTATATTACGTAACGGTAAATTTTATCAATGTCTTCAGTACCATCATGAATGACACTGAGATCGGTTACAAGTCCGGAATTAATTCCGTAAACCCATCCGTGAAGATGTACCTCACGCTTTTTCCACTCTTGTTGAACAATAGTTGTTTTTGCAAGGTTCCTTACTTGTTCTATCACATTTAATTCTGTGAGGCGGTCTGCACGTTTGTCGCTGTCTTCAATGGCATTCAGCACTTTTTCATATTTATGGTAAACGTCTTTTATGTTTCGGAGCCAGTTGTCCACAAAGCCATGCAAGTTGTTGCTCATGGCAGCACGCACGCCGCCGCAACCATAGTGACCACAAACAATCACATGTTTTACGCCCAGGTGCACCAGGGCGTATTCGAGAACGCTTAATAGGTTCATGTCGGTGTGCACAACCAGGTTTGCAATGTTACGGTGCACAAAAATTTCCCCGCTTTCTGTATTTGTTACTTCATTTGCCGGTACACGGCTATCGCTGCAGCCAATCCAAAGGTAATCGGGTCTTTGACCAAGAGACAATTTTTTAAAATATTCGGGATCGTCAATTTTTTTTGACATCGAATATGCTTTGTTCCCGTCAAGCAGACGTTTATAGGAGAGTTCCATTGGATTTTCCATAGACTAGATATTATATTTTATAAGTTGAATTTCAATTTCTTTTTGTTCTGACGCATGTACAAATTCGGCGAGTATTTCCTTCACGTCAGAATCGGTACTCCTGTTAATGGAACCATCTATAATGACACGACTCCCTTTGGTAACTTTTGTATTGAGATAATTTGTGATAAATCCCTTATTGAAAAAAGTAGCATGCTGAGGCAATTTAATAAGGTAATTTCTTTGGCCGTTGATAATATCCTCCCTTACCTCGAAGGAGGAACGGATATTGAAGCGTATGATATAGAACAGTGATACCACCATACCTGCGCCCACACCTTTCAGAAGATCGGTAAGAAGCATCACGGCTATAGTCACCACAAAAGGCATAAACTGATCCCAGCCTGCTTTAAATTGTTTCTTAAACAATTCGAATTTCGCAAGTTTGTAACCAGTCATAATAAGAATAACTGCAAGAGAGGAGTTCGGGATCAAGCCGAGGAAACCTGGAAATACCAGGACAAAGATTAACAGTAAAACTGCATGTAACAGAACTGAGAGTTTTGTTTTGGCGCCTGCATTTAAGTTTGCGGAACTCCGCACAATAACCGAAGTCACAGGTAATCCTCCAAGTAAACCTGAAACAATATTCCCGGCGCCCTGAGCTAACAGTTCTCTGTTGGAGCTCACTGGTACTTTTTCAGGATCGAGTTTTTCGATCGCTTCAATAC
>JAEUTM010000081.1 GCA_016788025.1 Bacteroidia bacterium | reverse complement strand
TCCATCCTCTTTTATGTATCCAATAATGGAATAGTGTTTGTTCTGCACGGTCCCATCGGTTTTAATGTAACCTATGGTGGAATAATGAGCGTCTTCAACCGTCCCGTCTGCTTTAATGTAACCTACTGTGCCATAATGACTATCCTGTAAGTTCTGCGAAAAACCGAATGTACTTACTAAAGCAAATATGAAAAACAGATTTCTCAAACTAAATTTCCATACAGATCAAAATCACTGGCTTCGTAGATCTTCACATCGGCAAAATCACCAACACGCAGGTAAGTTTCTTCATCAGCTTTTACCAGCACTTCGTTGTCCACATCGGGACTGTCAAATTCTGTACGGCCGATAAAATAATCTCCTTCTTTACGATCTACAAGTATTTTGAATGTCTTACCAATTTTTTCCTGGTTGAGTTTGTACGAAATTTCTTGTTGCACAGCCATTACCGCATCAGCGCGTTTGCGCTTCACTTTTTCAGTCACGTCGTCTTTTAAAGTGTGTGCATGCGTATTTTCTTCATGCGAGTATGTAAAGATTCCAAGACGTTCAAATTTACTCTCCTCAACCCAACGCAGCATTTCTTCATGATCTTTTTCCGTCTCGCCAGGATAACCGGCGATTAATGTCGTACGAAGCGCAATGCCCGGAACTTTATCACGCACTTTATTTACAAGGTCAATAGTTTTTTGTTTGGTAATTCCACGGCGCATACTTGTAAGCATATTGTCGCTGATGTGCTGCAATGGCATATCCAGGTAATTACAAACGTTAGTTTTTGATTTCATCACATCCAGCACTTCCATCGGGAAGCCGCTCGGAAATGCATAATGCAGCCTGATCCAGTCAATTCCCTGCACATCACTGAATTTGTCAACCAAATTGGCAAGTTCACGTTTTTTGTAAATATCTAATCCGTAATAGGTAAGATCTTGTGCAATAAGCAAAAGCTCTTTTGTTCCTTTAGCCGCCAGGGTTTTCGCTCGGCTTACCAGTTCTTCAATTGGCACAGAAACATGTCCGCCGCGCATCAACGGAATAGCACAAAAACTACAAGGTCTGTCACAACCTTCACTGATTTTAAAATAGGCGTAATGTTGCGGAGTGGTGAGCAAACGTTCGCCCACTAATTCGTGTTTATAATCTGCTTTTAAGGTCTTTAATATCTTAGGAAGTTCACGGGTTCCGAAATAAGCGTCCACCTCCGGAATCTCCACTTCAAGATCTTTCTTATAACGTTCGCTCAAACAGCCTGTCACGTAAACTTTTTCAACGGCCCCGTCTTTTTTAGCTTCTACATAGCGTAGAATAGTATCAATACTTTCTTGTTTGGCATTATCTACAAAACCACAGGTATTAATGATCACAATCTGGTGGTCATCACTTGTGCCCTCGTGTTCAACGTCAAATTTGTTAGCCTTCAGTTGCCCCATCAGGACTTCACTGTCAACAAGATTTTTGCTGCAGCCAAGTGTGACAACGTTTACTTTGTTCTTTTTAAGTGTTTTGGTTTTCATTCAGAACCGCAAAGATACTGAATTTCAGTAAAATCACACCGGATCCACGTCTATGGCCACCCGGTAGCGCCAGTTCTTATAATTATTTTGCAATTCGTCAATGTTGTGGAAAATAATCTTCCTTATTTCCGCTACGGAATGCTTGCGGGAGGTTTTAAGAAGAATGTTCTTATAGTATTGGTTTTTGATCCTAGAGATCAGGGGAAATTCAGGCCCTAGAATGTTATCGCCAATCGCCGGTTTAAGCAAGGTAACCAATTCGTTTGCCAGATGACTTACTTCATTAACATCCTTACTGATCACCGAAAGTTCAATCAGCCGTGAAAACGGAGGATAATTATACTGTTCTCTTTCTGCGAGGGTTTCTGCGAAAAAAGCGTCAAGGTTGCCGTCTTTTATGTATTGAATAACCTTGTGTTCCGGTTGTGTCGTTTGAATAAACACTCTTCCTTTTTCATTATTTCTTCCGGCGCGGCCCCTTACCTGCGTAAGCAACTGGAAGGCTTTTTCGAAAGAGCGGAAGTCGGGAAAATTCAGTGCAGAATCTGCGTTGAGTACTCCAACAACTGAAACGTTCCGGAAGTCCAGTCCCTTTGTAACCATCTGCGTTCCGATCAAAATGTCAATATTACCCGCTTCAAAATCATCAATCAATTGTTTGTAGGCGTATTTACTGCGGGTACTGTCAAGATCCATCCTCGCAATTTTTGCATTCGGAAATAAAATCTCCACATCTTCCTCAATTTTTTCTGTACCCAGGCCTTTATAATGCAGCTGATTGCTTCCACAGGCAGAACATGTTTTGGGCGGAGTAACGGAGTAACCGCAATAATGGCAAACAAGTTTCTGACGGTTCTTATGGTATATCAGCGAAACATCGCATTGAATACAATGAGGCACATGTCCGCATTGCTTGCACTCGGTATAGGGTGCAAAGCCTCTTCTATTCTGGAAAAGTATTACCTGCCGTTTTTTTGCAAGTGCAGCTTCAATCGCGTCAAACAAAGGAGGTGTTAAGCTTGCCTTCATTTGATTGCTGGTGCTGAAATAATTGACATCACAAATTTCTATATCGGTTCCACCTCCTTCCACGAATTGAGTTGGCAACTTTACCAGTGCGTATTTCCCGTGTTGAGCATTGTATAAACTTTCAACGGAAGGCGTTGCACTTCCCAGTAACACATTAGCCTGGTGTAACGATGCCAGGTATAATGCAGCATCTCTGGCCTGGTAACGTGGTGATGGGTCGTACTGTTTAAAGGAATTATCGTGTTCTTCATCCACAATAACTAATCCCAGTTTATGATAAGGAAGAAATAGAGAAGACCTGGCACCGAGAATGATCTTATACGAATTTTCTTTTTTCTCTCCGGTATTTTGATGCAGAACATTGTTCCAGATTTCCACGCGTTCATTTTCGCTGAATCGCGAATGATAAACGCCAACTATTTCTCCAAATACAGCGCGGAGCCTGGTGATAAGCTGCGTTGTAAGGCCTATTTCGGGAATCAGGAAAAGAACAGTTTTATCTTGTTGGAGCGTGTTTTTAATCAGCTCTATGTAGATTTCTGTTTTTCCACTTCCTGTTACGCCATGAAGCAATGCTGTTTTGTTGTTTTTAAAAGCTGAAAGAACTTCATGGTAGGCTTTCGTTTGTGATTCACTGAGTTTCTTGTGAGCCTTGATTCCTTTTTCAAAAAGCAAACGTCCCACTTCAAATTCCTCTTCAAGAAAAACTCCCTTTTTCACAAGTCCCGATACTGCAGAGGCGTCGACTTTTTTTAGTACCTCACTTTTTTTAATCCATTCGCTTGAAACTCCCTGGCCGCTTTTCTGGAGATGAAGAAAATAAAGTAGCGCCTCAGCCTGTTTAAAGGCTTTTTTTTCAAGCTGGTTTAACGTTTCGCTCAGTTTTGCTTCGTTGCGGTAAGTGTCACTTAATTTTAGAAAGGCTTGTAATTTTGGTTTGTATTTATCTTTTACATCTTCATATACAACTACAGCATTTTTATTAAGTAGTTTGTTTACAATTGGCTGTACAGATTTAATTTCAAGCATTTCGGCCAGGTTCTCAAAGCTTAGGTTCCCGTTTGCATGCAGCGCATCAATAATGCTGTGTTCACGCTCCGTAAAAAAATCGTGTTCGGTTTCTTCAAAATTAAAATCAGGATTTAATTGTAAGGTAGAAGTGCTGCTTAATTTAAGGCCAGAAGGCAGCGCAGCATTCATTACGTCCCCGGGATGCGCACAATAATAAAAACTGATCCAGTCCCAGAATTGTAATTGCTTCTCTGTGACAATCGGATGTTCATCCAACAGGGCTTCAATGTATTTTGCTTCGTAAGTTTTAGGTGCCGTTTCGTGAACTTTGTAGACTATGCCCGTATAAATTTTATTACGTCCAAATTGAACCAGGGCACGTTTACCAACCGTTATCTCTTCGTTTAATTCAGTGGGTACGCGGTAAGTATATTTATTGGGAACTCCCAGCGGAACAATCACGTCCGCAAAATATGTTTTGCGGTCCATCAGCTGATGAAATAAGCTAAAACTATGCCACAGGCCATCACCATCACCTTTGCGATATTGTATTTGTGCTGATCGCTCGTCTCAAATAAAATGGCGGTGGAGATGTGAAGAAAAATGCCAATGACCATTGCAAAGGCCATCTCGCTATATATCTGGTAGTCGTGTAATCCTATGGATTGCAATGCGTAGCTGAACAAATAACCTAAAGGTGACATAAATGCAAAAAGTAACAGGAACAGCCAGTTTTTTGATCCTTGTGGTGAATGTTCTTTCAGCAATGCAACAAAAGCGATGGTAATGGGCAGATTATGGATTCCCAAACCAAGAATTAGCTGAAAGTTTACATTTCCACTTTTATGAGCGTTAATGTCATAAACAGGAAGACCTTCAAGGAAGGAATGGAGCATTAACCCGATTATTATTCCGTAGGGTAAATGTGTTTTGCAGGCATGGCTGTGAAGATGAACGTGACCATGCTCGATACCTGTGCTAAACGTATCGATCAGCAACTGAAGGCAAAACCCTAGTACAATAAATAGACCAACTGTTTTAATGTTGCCGTTTGAAAAAGCTTCCGGTAGCATATGCATAATTGATAATGCAAACAGATAAGCAGCACTGAACGCAAGAATCAATCTTAACCGGCTTTGGATAATATTAAGATTGTAAGCAAGAAGCCCTGCAAACAAAATAGGTGTGGCTAGCCCTACTATGGCCAGAATTTCATTCACGGTTTTTTGAATAATAAAATTAGACGTTCGGATGTTTTTTCGTCAAAGGACTCTAGTTTGTAGTTGCCATAAGCAGCTTCAAGAATCAGATCATTCTCAGCAGCAAAATGTTCGAAGTCCTTTTTCCTGAGCAACGACACGGTTTCTTCAAAATAATAGTCTTTGCCATGATCGTTAAATTCAATCCTCTTTACAATGCTATTATAAAGAATTTTTTTCCGGATGTTGAAGGTGATGTCGCCCCTTTGTTCAGTGTAGTTTTCCTTGAAAGAGCTTAGCACTTTTTCAACATTGAAAAAATCAATGACGAAATATCCACCGCTTTTAAGAGAGAGAGAAACATTTTTAAAAACCGCCGAATTCTCTTCTATATTCTTGAAATATCCGATGCTTGTAAACAGGTTAAAAACAGCATCGAAATAATTCACCTTAAAAGGGCTGCGCATATCATGGACGAAAAACTGCAAAGTGTCGCTTGCAAATTGAGAAGCCTCCATAATGCTGTTTACGGAAAGATCGGTTCCGGTAACATCGACTCCTTTTTTATGAATAGCAACGGCATGACGACCTTTACCGCAGGCAACATCCCATACCTTGGCATGAGCTTGTAAATTTAAAACACTGCAAAGATTGTCGATAAAGAAGTTAGCCTCCGTATAGTTCCGGTTATTATAAAGTAGATGGTAGTAAGGAGAATTGAACCAGTCAACATACCATTCCGCATTATTCATATGCGAATTTACAATTTTAAAACTTCAGGAACCTTTTTTAGCAAGAATAAGCAAAACTTTTAGCCAAATTTATCTTGATTCCTGATGGATATTCTTTAGAAACAACAAAGCTCGTTACATTGCAGTAAAAAAACTCCGTGCTACTCAGCCCCTCTGTCAACTCTGTGTTGAACCCTGGCGGACTATTTTGCCTCAGCCTTCACATACTGATGTTTCTCGTATTTTTTACGGCCAAGCTTGGAATCTCCTCTGTATTTTGGCCCTCCTACTTTAGAGCTGCGTACAAATTTGATCTTCGATCTGGGAACACCTTTTGCTTCGAGGGCAGAAATCAATAATTTTTCAAGATTCTTACCACGAACGGATGCGAGTTTAATGTTTCCACCTTTCTGACGGGTTGGAACCCTGGATGCGCTGGCACGAATTGTGATTACAACCTGCGGCCTTTGTTTGGTAAGCTCTACAACATTTTCAATAAAGTTTATCCAGGTCTGATCATTTTGGTTGATCACCTTGCGCCCATATTTATAGTAGAACTCATACTCGCTGGCCGGTAATACCTTTACAGTTTCAGAGGTATGCGACACTGCAGTTTTTGTGGTAGCAGAAAGCGGTTTTGTGCTTGTAGTATCTTCCCAGCTCACAAACAAGGTCTCTGTGTAGGTTTTCGATTCAGAAATAGCTCCGGTTGTAAAGGTCTCCACTTCAGAAATAAATCCTTCCTTGTATGCGATTACCATGTATTTGGTTTTAGGAGTTAATTGTATTCCTTTTGCAACACCTTTGGCGTCGGCTACAATTTCCTGTTTAATGCCTTCTTCGTCCGTCAGAGTAATGTTAGCCCCGGGAACGGCCTTTTTGGATGTTGGGTTTTTTACAACAACTTCAAGCAACAATTCTTTTGACGTAAATTTCTCCGCTTTGCCATCAAGATAAATAACCTGGTTAATTATTTTTGCCGACTTAGTCCCGATGGTGCTGATCTCTGTAATCTGGGATTTTTTTCCTTCGAACTCAGCAAACAAAGAGTATTTTTTCTCAGCCTGTAAAGTGATGTTGTCTGCCTTACCTTCTGCATTTGCATCAAACAACTGAACTGATCCACCTTCTTCCTGCAGGGTTATTTTCGCTTCTGCAATCGCCTTTTTATTCCTGCTGTCTTTCAGAACAATAGTGTTAAGTACAATACTCTGCGTGCTCACCTTTACTTTTCCCGACAGCTTCACCGGTTCAAGATTAACGGCACGTTTTATTTCCTGGTAAGAAATGTCGTTACTTACAAAAACATCCTCAGTATAAAACTCTTCTCCAGTATCTGTCTGGTAGGAGAATGTGTATTCTTTTCCCGGGGGAAGAATGGTAGAAAAGGTTCCGTTTACCAATTTTGGACGGTAGGTACCAATTACTTCGTTAGTTGTTTTATCGGTTACAATAATCTGGAGGTTTTCGGGCAGTGATTCACCTTCAGCCGGGATTAACTGACCTTTAAATAGTGCGAGAAATGTTTCTTTAGTTTCTGCAAGGGTAATTCTGTAAATATCATTATCGCCAAAACCACCTTCCTTGGCCGACGAAAAGTATCCTCGTTTGCCATCGGGAGAGGTAACATAAAAAATGTCGTCTTCCGTTGTGTTAATCGGATACCCAATGTTAGTGACATTAGAAAATTTATTGTCCTCATTCAGGGTGGCAAACATGATATCATAACCACCAATTGATTTTGGACCGTTAGATGCGAAAAAAAATGTTTGCCCGTCGGGATGTATAAATCCTCCGTCTTCATCAAACTCTGAATTGATAAGGGGACCCATGTTTAGCGCCTTGCTCCATTTTAAGTTTGGAAGTTTAATGCAGCGGTAGATGTCTTTACCACCATAACCACCCGGCCTTTCGGAGGAGAAAAACAACACATTGCCATCGGCGCTCAGGCAGGCATGTGACTCCATAAAAGGGGTATTTACATTGGATCCGAATTCTTTCAGTGGACTCCAGTCTTTTCCATCGAAGGTAGTGTAGTAAATGTTTCCATCCCCCTCTGGATTTTTACTGCTCGCATCATTTCTGTATACAATAAGGGTTTGACCATCTGGAGTCAGATTGATGGATGCTTCGTGACCAATTGTGTTTACATTCTGACTAAGGCTTACCGGTTTACTCCAATGTCCGTTATCATCGAGATATGAAACGACGATATCCTCAAAATATTTTCCATCCACAGTTTTCATACCGCCTGTAGTGCTCGGCCTTTTGGTCGTGTAGATCAGCATGCGTTCATCGGCACTGAGCACAGGACTATATTCGGGAAAAGGACTGTTAATGCTGTCTCCCATGTTCGTTACCTGAACATTTAATG
>JAEUTM010000075.1 GCA_016788025.1 Bacteroidia bacterium | reverse complement strand
AAAATCTGTTAAATCTGGTTGAACGGTTAAAAAGGCTGCTCGGTCGGCGACACTGGATTTACGAAAGTATAATCTTAACGCACCCTAAAACACAGGCATCGAAGTGCTTATAATTGGCTGAAAATTGATCAAGGGCGTCTTTACCCGAATTCTTTTGAAAAGAGGAGAATGCCTATGCCTGGAAAAAAAACAATCAAAATTAAAAAGTAGTCGCGAGTCTACTTCTTTTTTAGTGAAAATTCTATTCCTTTCTCAAAACCTGGAATAGCTGTATCCATGTGATCGGCTTTTGGGAAGAAATGTGTTTCGAAGCTTGCAAGACTTTCGTCAGAAATAGTTTTTACAAGAAGGTCGTATTTTTCTTTTTCATGCCGGTTTTCAAACTCTTTGCCGCCACAGACTATAAATATCCTTTTCGTTTTTTTTGACGAGAGTGATTGTAAGGTTTTAAAGATTGAGTAGTCAGAGTATGCCAGGTGTGGACTGAGACATATATAATTTTCAAAGAGAAGTGTTTTTTCTTTTATTTCTTTTGCCATCGCATACAAACAAAAATAACCACCCAGGGAATGCCCGGCCAGGCCGGCCTTGGTTGTATCAACGGAGTAATTTGAATTAATAAATGGCATTAATTCTTTTTCAATAAAAGAATAAAATAAATCGCCACCACCGCAATAAGAACAAGAGTCTGAACCCAAAGGTTTTGGAAAGGTGTAGTCGCGCATTCTTAAAGAGTCCATTTCATAAGGATTTTTATATCCGATTCCCACAAGAATTACACCATCGGTTTTTTCCCGCCATTCCAGCAAACGCAAGTGTTCTGACACTGCATCGAAGTAAGCATTAGCATCCAGCAAATAAACCACAGGATATTTTTTCGCGCTGTTGTAATGAAGCGGCGTTTGCATAAAAATGTAAAAACTGTCTTTTACCTGTTGTGAATAGATTTGGTGAGTGGCTGCAGCGTCTTTTTCTTCATCCTTCCAGTTATCGGAAACCAGGGCCGTAACATGCATCAGGTAGTGATGCGGGCAGGTCTGCCACTCTTCGTTTTGTTCATAACGGTGAAAGGTTTTGGTACTGCCGCCGAGCCTTACTTCAAAATCCAGGTATTCATGCGGTTTTTGATCGGCAACAAATTCAACTGAAACCACTGAAATTCCCTGCAGATAAATTTTTTCGTTATGCAGATCGAAATTTAACCAGCCTTCCTTTACCTCTTTGTGGAATAGCAGAACAGGTGCTGCAAGTTCAGCCGGTTTTGTTCCATTATACTTATAAAAGTGTACACGAAAAGTCATGCTATCTACTCCGGTTCTCTGCAGGTAAATGTTTAGAGACGTAATTTTTGTGGGAACAGGAGGGAGTTTTACTGTTTGAGCAATTTCGTAATTGCTTTTCTGATTTACTATTCCATCAATGAGATGAAGCGCCGGACTTCTTTTTTTTATTCCGAATTTTTTTTCTTTTAAAGGTTTAACCCCGATCTCAACTTCGGGTAGGGGTCTGCTTTTTTGAGCCGTTGAGATGATTGACAATGAAAGGCAAAGGACCAGCCACTTATGTTTTGTAAGGCCTGATAGTAAGTAAGTTAGGATAAAATTGAGGATTTTTTCGTAGGGAATAGGGGTATGATCTTCTTGTGTTGTCATAAGCATAAGCTGCGTTATGTTTAAATGTGAGGTAAAGACGGAACAGGGGATCAAAAAGTTACTTAGTACAGTTTAATTTAACTGAAAATGTATCTTTACGCTGAAAATCCGTACACAGTGCAGGTAAATGAACAGCAAAGCTGGCAATTGATAAGCCAGGGCGATAAAAAGGTGTTTGAACAGGTGTTCAATACATATTATCAGCTTTTGTGCAATTATGCCTGCTCCATGCTGAAAGACATAGACGAAGCAGAAGAAGTGGTGCAAAACATGTTTTTTAATATCTGGAACAAACGGGAATCTCTGCAAGTGAATACCTCTATCAAATCTTATATGTATAGGGCTACACATAACGATTGCCTCAACAAGATCAAACATGGAAAGGTGAGAACCGTTTATGCGCAGGATTACAAAAGCAGCACGAGTATCCAGGATCACGACAGCGCGCAGGTTTTACAAGCAAAGGAACTCGGAAATACTATTAACAGAGCAATTGACACACTACCTGAACAATGCGGCCTTGTGTTTAAGTTAAGTCGTTTTGAGAATTTAAAATACCAGGAGATTGCAGACCGGTTAAACATATCTGTAAAGACCGTGGAGAACCACATGGGCAAGGCACTGAAGATCCTGAGGACTGAACTAAAAGATTATTTGCACCTAATTATTTATTTGTTTTTGCTAAGCTAATGGAGTATAATCTGGATAACATAGATGATTTAATTGCCAGAGTGCTTGCAGAGGAAGCGAGTGAAACGGAAAAACTGGCTTTACAATCCTGGATAAACCAATCAGGGGAAAACAAAACATATTTTGAAAGCAGTAAGGAGATATTCTTACAAATAGATAGCCTCAAAACGCTTCACAGGGTAGATACCGTTAAAGCCTGGGATAAACTGAATGCAAGAATAGAATCAGAGAAAGAAGCAAAAGTTGTTCCTTTGTTCAGTCGTGGTTTTTTGAGAGTTGCTGCATCTGTCGTCTTGTTGGCTTCGCTGGCGGTTCTTACAGTTTTTGTTCTTAGAAATAATGGGGAAGAGCCTGTAATGATGGCTTCTACAACAACTTCCGTGAAACAACAACTTCCGGACGGTTCTGCCGTGGTATTAAATAAAAATTCGGAACTCAGTTACCAGCTTAATAAGTTCGGAACCCGCGAAGTGAAATTAAAAGGAGAAGCCTATTTTGACGTCGTTCACAATGAGAAAGAACCATTTATCATTTCCATTGGGTCAATCGTTATTAAAGACGTGGGTACCTCATTTAATGTTAAGGCCATTGAAGGGACTGATACCATTGAAGTGTATGTTGAAAGCGGTGAAGTTCAGTTTTATTACCGCAATAACGAAAACTCCGGCCTGAAGCTTGTAAAAGGAGAGAAAGCAATTTACAAACGCTCACGCGGAGAATTTATCAAACTGCTGCCTGATGTAAACGAAAATATCGCAAGCTATAAATCCAGGATTTTCCGTTTTAAAGGGGCAAGACTTAAAGATGTGGTTGAACAAATTAATTCGGTATACGGAAGTGACATCCAGTTAAGCAACGAAGCGATAGGAAAATGCAGATTATCGGTTTATTTTGACCAGGAAGACCTTGAGGTGATCATTTCTGTTATTGCAGAAACGCTCGATCTACAGGTTGAACGTTCCGGAAATTCAGTGTTGCTGAAAGGGGAACCTTGCACCGACCAGTAATGAAGAAGAGTATCATTATTTTTACGTTGTTGTTTCTGGCAAGACTTCAGGCTTTTGCCCTCCTGCCCGTACTCGAACGTGAAATTAACTTAAGTTTTCAATCGGAGAAATTGAGCTCGGTTCTTTTGAAGATCCAGGAGCAGGGTGGTTTTGTTTTTTCTTACCAGTCGGCATTGCTCGATGGCACCCGTCCCATTACGATCCAACTAAAAAGGAAAACAGTGCGTGAGGCTCTGGCCTTGATTTTACCAAAGACCATCACTTACAAATCGAAAAACAATTACATTATCCTTAAGGAAAAGCCTGTTGAAAAACCAAGTGACAAAAAAGAGATCAGCGGTTACGTAATTGATAAATCCACTGATAAGAAAGTAGCCAACGTAACTATTTACGATAAACAAAGTTTACAATCGGTTACTACCGACGAATATGGCTACTATTCTATCAAAGTACCGGTAAGCAACGAAAAAATCAGCATCAACAAAGAAAGTTATAAGGATACAGCAGTTGCTCTTTCTGCTATTGGTGATTCTAATTTTGTAAACATCTCTTTAAAGCCTGAAAGTGATATGCCGGGCAAAGCAGATACGATTAACAAATGGAAAAGTCGTTTTAACGACTTTAATATTTATACCCGCGAATTGGCGGGTAAGTTTAAGGGATTTGTAAATACTTTGAATATTAAAGATTCTATCAAGCGTCCTTTTCAAATTTCTCTGGTTCCTTTTGTGGGTACTAATCATAAATTATCCGGTAACTCCATTAACAGGCTCTCCATTAA
>JAEUTM010000617.1 GCA_016788025.1 Bacteroidia bacterium | reverse complement strand
GATTAACTCATTTTGTTCGTAAGGATATTCCAATGCCAAGGTACCGTCCGGGAAGTAATAAAGTAATTTGCCATCCAGTTTATTATTCTTCACCTGACTGATCCTAAGTATTTGTTTATTCTCGTAATACAAGGTGTCATTTTCCCTTAACTCTTTAAACATACTGCTTTGCATTTCTTTTTTGTTCAGTTTAAAGTGGAAGATTGTTCCTTCTCTGGCGGCCAGTAAGGCAAGAAATAGCATTTTATCCGTATCACTTTGCGCCTTTACCTGGGTAAAAAGGCCTGAGAGCAAAATAAGAAGTAGTAAATTTTTCATATGTTTTGGGTTTGGTCAATAAAAGTAACTAAGAATAGAGAGAAAACAAAAGCCTCGTTAGTTTGGTTTGTAATATTTTGAACTTTCTGTTCTCAACTCCGCCCGAAGCGACTATTCTATTGGGTGATATAGACTATTGTTCGTTATTGGGGAGATCGAGGTACTCAGAATCACCGGCGACTTTTTTCTTTTTTCTCAAACCACGAAGTCCTTTCAAAAAGAGCCAAACAGCAAACCAGGCAAAAAGAACGCTTCCAATTAAATAACCGACGGCGTAGCCCGCACTTTCAGGACCATCCATCTTTCTAAATTCAATAATGATCTGTGGTATGGAAGTGAGACTGTAAAGCGATAAGAAAAGCCCTAAAAGGAGCAGAAGAATATATAACAGGCTTTTTAAAGTTCTCATAGCATTTAAAAAGCCTCTCCAATTTTCATTAGAGAGGCTTTGTTAGTTTGTTTTATTTCTTTTCAGAGCCTTGTGCTCGACTTCCCCTTCGACTACGCTCAGGGTGACATTGCTCGAACTGACAGACTGGTGCCTGAGGCACTCGAAGGCACTAGCTTCCACAAGCCTCACAACCTTCTGGGTTGTCAAGCGAGCAGCTTAATTGCGCTTGTTGTTCTTCAAAGCTTAGTACATGTCCTTGTCCGCGGTCAACCACCAATTGGTCTTCGTTACCAAGAACGAAGGTTGGTTGTGTGGTCTGCAGAGCGTCCTGGTCAACTGTAAACTTGATAGCGTCAGCAGCTGCTTTGGTACGCAGGTAGTACATACCGGTTTTTAAGCCTTTTTTCCAGGCGTAGAAGTGAGCAGAACTCATCTTCGCGAAGTTCGCGTCCTGGATAAACAGGTTCAGGGATTGTGACTGATCAATGTATGCACCGCGGTCAGCAGCCATATCAATAATCGTACGTTGTTTAATTTCCCAAACTGTTTTGTAAAGTTCTTTGATGTTCGCAGGGATCTCAGGAATGTTTTGTACGGATCCGTTTGCCGCGATGATTTTATTTTTCAGGTTCTCGTTCCAGATACCCAGTTTCACTAAGTCACGTAATAAGTGTTTGTTCACTACCACGAACTCACCGCTTAACACACGGCGGGTGTAAATGTTTGATGTATATGGTTCGAAACATTCGTTGTTACCTAAGATCTGCGAAGTACTTGCGGTTGGCATTGGCGCTAACAATAAGCTGTTGCGTACACCGTATTTCATGATCTCTTCACGAAGAATGTCCCACTCCCAGCGAGCGCTTGGCGTAACATTCCACATATCGTGCTGGAAAACACCTTTAGAGATCGGTGAACCAGGATAAGATTCGTAAGCGCCGTCAACTTTTGCAAGATCTTTACTTGCCGTTAACGCTGCGAAGTAGATTGTTTCGAAAATCTCAGAGTTTAATTTTTTCGCTTCTTCGCTTTCAAATGGGAAACGCATTAAGATAAACGCGTCAGCCAAACCTTGTACACCTAAACCAATAGGACGGTGACGCATGTTTGAATTGCGCGCCTCAGGAATAGGATAGTAGTTGCGATCGATGATTTTATTTAAGTTTTGAGTCGCTACGTAAGTGATCTCAAATAATTTGTTGTGATCGAAGGTTTGAGTTTTTTCATCCACAAAACGAGGAAGAGCAATAGAAGCCAGGTTACACACCGCTACTTCGTCTTTGCTGGTATACTCAATGATCTCCGTACATAAGTTAGAAGACTTAATGGTACCTAAGTTCTGCTGATTTGATTTTGAGTTTGCAGCATCTTTAAATAACATGTAAGGATTTCCGGTTTCGATTTGTGCTTCGATGATCGCAGCCCAAAGTTCGCGTGCTTTAATTTGTTTACGGAAACGACCTTCTGCTTCATAAGAAGTATACAGTTTTTCGAATTCCTCGCTGTGGCAATCGCTCAGACCAGGACACTCGTTAGGGCACATCAGGCTCCAGTCGCCCTCAGCTTCCACACGTTTCATAAACAGATCCGGGATCCAAAGTGCAGTGAAAAGATCGCGTGCGCGAAGTTCTTCTTTACCATGATTTTTGCGGATATCAAGGAAATCGTAGATATCAGCATGCCATGGCTCGAGATACACAGCGATGGAACCTTTACGTTTCCCACCACCCTGATCTACGTAACGTGCCGTTTCGTTGTACACTTTCAGCATTGGGATAATGCCGTTGCTGGTGCCGTTGGTTCCTTTAATATAAGAGCCGGTAGCGCGTACATTGTGAATGTTGATACCGATGCCACCAGCGCTTTGAGAAATCTTGGCACATTGTTTTAAAGTATCGTAAATACCGTCGATGCTGTCGTCCTTCACCTGTAATAAGAAACAAGAACTCATTTGGGGTTTAGGCGTACCTGCATTAAACAGAGTAGGAGTAGCATGTGTGAACCAGCGCTCGCTCATCAGGTTGTAAGTTCTGATAGCTGCTTCAATATCGTTTTTGTGGATTCCTACGGCTACCCTCATGATCATGTGTTGCGGGCGTTCAGCAACACGGTTGTTCATTTTTAAAAGGTATGAGCGTTCCAGCGTTTTAAATCCAAAATAATCGTAACCAAAATCACGGTCGTAAATAATAGACGAATCCAGCGTGTGCGCATTATCCATAATGATCTTGTACACATCATCGGCGATCAGTGCCGCTTTTAACCCGTTTTTAGGATCAATATAGTTGTAAAGCGCTTCGGCTGTTTTAGAGAATGACTTTATCGTATTCTTATGCAGGTTACTCACCGCAATACGCGACGCCAGCTGGGCGTAATCAGGATGTCGCACGGTTAATGACGCTGCAGTTTCGGCTGCTAAATTATCGAGCTCGCTGGTGGTAACACCATCGTAAACTCCGTCGATCACTTTCTTCGCGACCAAAATCGGATCTACGTGTGCTGGCTCGAGGCCATAACTTAATTTCTGAATACGAGCGGTGATCTTGTCGAACTTCACCGACTCCCGTGTGCCATCTCTTTTTACTACAAACATACGCCTAGGATTTTTAGATTTTGAGTTTTGTTTTTCCCCCGATAACTATCGGGGGTTTTTGTTAGTTACAAGGTACTTTCAATTTTTTCGTTTTCTTTTTGTGCCCGTTTTATTGTTTCAACAATCTTCCGGTTAATTAAAATTTTAGTCCTGTTTCTTAACATTTGGAGGCTAAAAATCCCCTGCAAGCCTTGGCCTGCCTATCTAAAGTTACAAATTAAGGGGGAGCGATTTAGCCGACGAATGTTAAAAAACTAGAAGTCTTCGTCAAGGTTAAATACATTATTTTCTTCCTTGTTATTCATCACGCCAGCCTTTTGGTACTCGGCAACGCGTTTTTCAAAGAAGTTGGTTTTACCCTGCAACGAGATCATTTCCATAAAGTCGAACGGATTTGATGCGTTGTAGAACTTGCTGCAGCCAAGGGCTACAAGCAAACGGTCTGCGCAGAACTCGATGTACTGGCACATCAGGTCCGCATTCATACCAATAAGCTTAACAGGAATGGCGTCCACCACGAATTTCTTCTCAATGGTCACCGCATCGGTAATGATTTGAGTTACCTGTTCTTTTGGTAATTGGTTTTTAACATGGCTTGCATATAATAAACAAGCAAAATCACAGTGCAGGCCTTCGTCGCGGCTGATCAGCTCATTACTGAAGGTTAAACCTGGCATAAGGCCACGTTTTTTCAACCAGAAAATAGAGCAGAAGGAGCCTGAGAAGAAAATGCCCTCTACAGCGGCAAAAGCAATAAGGCGCTCGGCGAAAGAACCGTTACTGATCCAGCGTAAAGCCCACTGAGCTTTTTCTCCTACGCAGGGTACAGTATCCACGGCATGCAGCAAATGGTCCTTTTCAGCCGGGTCCTTTATATAAGTATCTATTAATAAAGAGTAAGTTTCGGAATGGATGTTCTCCATCATAATCTGGAAACCGTAGAAGCAACGTGCCTCAGGGTATTGAACTTCGTTAAGGAAGTTGATCGCCAGGTTTTCGTTAACAATTCCGTCGCTGGCAGCAAAAAATGCCAGAACGTGTTTAATAAAGTGTCTTTCGTTGTCGTTTAACTTATTGTTCCAATCCGCGATGTCAGATGCCAGGTCAATTTCTTCAGCGGTCCAAAAGCTGGCTTCTGCTTTTTTATAGAATTCCCAAATGTCCTTATACTTTATAGGAAATAATACGAATCTATCTTTATTTTCGACGAGTATTGGTTCGGTCATAGACAAATTACTTTTTTAGGTTAGGTTGTTTAATTACTTAATCAGTGTTACAAATAAATATAAAATTAAACCCGAACGCCAGAAAAAGGAATTAACAGAGCACCCCTAGTTTTAAACATGATGTTTTATGTAAAGATAGGCAAATCCTTGAATTGGCCTGATTTCCAGCTTGCTAATAAATTCTAAAAAAAATACTCCAAAAGGCTATTGTTGAAGTCAAAAGTATTTTCTATAGAGTCAAGAATCAAGAACCAGGAATCAAGACAGAGAGCCAGGAAAACACCAATTTTGTTAAAAGAAACAAGAGTTACACCGGCTTTCAGCTTTTGTATGGCAATTCCGAACTTGAAACAATAAAACCTGAAACCTTGAATTTACAATCGCACACCTTTTGTCAATTTTTTAAGATAAGCTTTGGGTTAACTTTACTTGTGTTAGAACCAAGATTCAAGAGCCAGGAGTCAAGAAATTGAAACAAGAAGCAAAGAACCAATAGGTTATTCTTCCGCTGGAAACAAGAGTCAAGAATCAAGAACCAAGACATAGAATCAAGTAGACAAGATTCAATTGATTCTTTACCACTTGGTTCGGTTTCATGGCTCTTGATTCTTGCATCTTGGCTCTTTTTTGTCTCTAATTTGGACTAAACGGGGAGTTTTAAGGACAAAAATTGAAACTTTCTTACTTTAAGATACGTTAAACTACTACAAAACCAATCTCATGTCGGCCGCCGAACTCGCACAAAAACTCCAAAGCAACGATAAAAACCTCCAGAAGGAGCTGTTTGTAACGCATTTCGGAGTATTGTCGGCCATTGCGAACCGTTATGCTAAAAATCAGGCCCAGGCTGAAGAGATGCTTCACCAGGGATTCCAGAACTGCTTCTTAAAACTCCAGTCCCAAAAGCTTTCGGGATCAAAACACAACCAGATCTCAGACCTGCCTCAATTCTTTCAGAAGGAATTTATCGTGGAATGCGTTGCTTTTATTAAAAATATCCGCAGCGAATACTACGTTTCAAGCACGGTTTATGCATCTTCAGATACCCCCTCCAAAAACTACAACCTTTTCGATAACAACGATTCCATTGATTACTCGCAATTGGAAACAGAAGTCCTGGTTACAGCCTTACAGCAAATGGTACCTTCCCAGCGCCTGGCTTTTAACCTCCATGTTATCGATGGGTATAGCCTGTCGGAAGTAGCTTCAGTTCTCGAATCCAGCGAAGCTACTGTGAAAAGTAATCTTGAAAAAGCAAGATATAATTTCCAGAAGAACATAAACAAGAACTTAAAAACTTCGAAAGCATGAGTAACCAATTTACCTACGAGATCGATGAAAGGAAATTGCGGATGCAATTAAAAGATATGGAGTATCCCCTGTCTGAAAATTCCTGGCAAAAATTCGAAAACTATGCAGCTTCACATGTGGTGCACCGGGCCTCATCCGCTACGGGCGCTTTCCGTTTGAACTTAAACAGGAACGTTGTTCTTCCAGTGGTATTTGGCGCAGTAGTCATTTCATTTTCGTTGCTACTGCTAAACTTTGTGAGTCTTAAACCGGCACATAAACATGAAGAACAAAAAGCCGAAGTTTTTAAACCTGCCGTAACATCGCCGGCGCCAGTTAAAAAGGAAACCGCAAAAGTTCAAACGGCCGTTCAAGCAGCGCAACCTGAAATAAAAACGGAGAATACAAGTGTTGCGGTGAATTCAATTACTCCTGAATCTAACCATTCAGCAGGTATGGCGGGCGATAAATTAGAATCTACCGTTGTAAAGGCTACAGAAATAGCTCAAAGTGTTCCTTCAGAAGCTCCGGCACAAATCGTAAACGAAAATATTCAAGCGCAGACAGCTTCAAACACAGAAGCAGAAGTTGCAGTTAAAAAGAAACGTAAGAAGAATTTAGACCCTGCGGCTCAATTGCAGGAAGAAATTCGTCCTACCATTGTTTCAGACACACAGGAGGAAGAGGTGAGACCAAATTAGTTAAGTTTTATTTTTTATAATTTTAAAAACGCGGAATTTCTTTCCGCGTTTTTTTGTTTTATGACATTGGGCTATGTCACTTTTTCCTTAGATACTTCGACAAGCGTTCGGCTGAGCTCACGCTGAAGTCTCAGTACAAATTCAAAGTAACCAAAAAAACAAATGTTCGCTCCAAATCGCCGTTCGCAGCCGCACTAGCCTGGACGTAACTGTGTGTATGTAAATGTAAAATGAGAGATAAGAAATCCCTAATTTTATACCATGAATGACATCACTTCCAGGGAAGATATCCAAAAACTCATCGAAAATTTCTACGCAGATCTTCTCCTTCTGGAAGATATAAAACCTGTTTTTGCGCATATCGATTTTCCAAAACACATTCCTCATATTGTTCATTTCTGGTCTTTTGTACTACTTGATGAAGAAGGTTATAGAACCAATGTTTTTGAAAAGCACCGTAATCTGCCAATCGAGCCTTACATGTTCGATAAATGGCTGGAGGTCTGGATTCGCACGGTTGACAGGCTTTTCAGAGGCGAAAAAGCCGAACTGGCAAAACAACGAGCAACCGTTCTGGCCTTTACATTTAAAAGCAAATGGGAGGCTAAGAGTACATAGTATTGAGGGTAGAGTATTGAGAGGGTGTCCTAGTCTCAATACTCACTACTATGTACTCACTACTCTTTTTGACATATATCAAAACGAAGATTTTCGGAATTTCGAATATTTGCTTTTTACCCAATAAAAAATGAATATTAGCCTTCCGAACAGACCGATTTTAAAAACGCTTCTGTTTTTAATTACTTTATTTCTCGTTTGTTCGTTTTCACTATTTTTTGGCTACCTGCTCAAAAACCTTAATCCAGCAGAGTATGGATTGATTCACGGTCAGAAAGAAGACCTGGAAATCACCTACAAGGAAATTTTGTTTTACGGCAGTATGATCCT
>JAEUTM010000611.1 GCA_016788025.1 Bacteroidia bacterium | reverse complement strand
TCTTTAATACGTTTTGTAGGTTAGGTTTAGATCAAAGAATTGTAGATCCGGACTCCTGCGCGAAAGGTGATACAAAGATAGAATAGCAGAGGGCCGTTTTCAATGACTTTTATTAATATGACGATTTCTTAGTCTGCAGCTAACATTAACCGGCCATTTGTTAAATTATTTATCTCGCGTGATTTTAAACACAGAGTTTTCAGAGGAACAGAGGGGCACGGAGCTAAAGAATTCAAGTTAAACCCAGCTTTGATTCATAAATACCTGACTCTATTACTTGACTCTTGGTTCATTTAAAAGGTCTAATTTTGCAACACAGAGGTCAAAGAGAAGCTGAGAAACACAGAGTTAAGGGTTGCCAGTTTCGTTTTCAGCAGTCATGCTTAACAAGTAAAGGAGCCAAGCATTCTTCTTTTGATTCTTGGAATCTTGTTTCTGTTGCTTGTTTCCTGGCTCTTGAATCTTGATTCAAATAAAACCTAAATTTTTAAAATACTGATTATCATATGTTTAATAGATAAACTGCTCCAATAAGTTAAATCTTTTGGGGGTGCTTATCTCTTTTCGGGTCATAATAGTAATAACACCAAAAACCCTCTAGAAATGAAAGAAGAATTATTCAGACTTTATCAGAACTCACAGCCGATCTTCAGAGATATTGTAGGATCCTTCCCAGGTGATGAGTTAGGTGGCCCCTTTCTGATGTCTCCCGGTCAGAATTACGCTGCGCAGAAAAATCCTTTACTTATTATAGGCCAGGAAACCAATGGTTGGACATACCATGTAGATGAACTTCAGAAACAAATGGATACTTACGAAGAGTTCAACGTCGGACAGGATTTTAATTCAACCACTTTTTGGAATGTTGTGCGTAAAGTAGAACATGTTTTAGGCAACGATCCGCATTCTTGTGCATGGACCAACCTTAGTAAGTTTGACCTGTATGGTGGGAAATCTTACGGTAAGTATGAAAAGGCTATTGCTCAACTCGATAAACTGATAGTAGACGAAGTGAGGATCCTCGACCCAAAAGTGTGTTTATTCTTTACTGGTCCAGATTTTGACAACCGTTTGAAAAAAGCGCTTCCGGGCATACAATTCGAAGCCGTTGAAAACTGGAACGTAAAACAATTCTGCAGGTTAGTTCATCCACAATTGCCTGAGAACAGTTTCCGTTCGTACCATCCGAAATCATTAAGACTTCGCCGCCTGGAGAACGAACTCCTGGATTACCTGGCTAAACTTGGTTCAGAACAATTAGAGCTGATTAAACAATCTCATGCAGCATAATCTTGTCACAAATATTCACATTGATAATAAGAAGGTATCGAAAGATGTACTCTTCAATGTGCTTATTGTAGATAAGAACAACAAAGATCATTCTTTCCTCAGGACCTCCATCAATGCTGTGGTTCCGCAGGTTATCATAGAATCCATTTACAATGCAGGTGAGGCGCTGCGCTACTTTACAGAATGTAAATCGGCACCTCACCTTATTTTTCTCAATAACGAAATGCTTAACGTCTGGGGTCGTAATCTTGTAGAATTTATCAAAGGCTCCAAACTGCTCTCCAATGTCCCTTTAATTTTCCTTATCAATACTTTCAGTGAATCTCAAAAACTGGAACTCTTAAAACAAGGCGCGGATAATTTGTACTCCAGGCCTTACGAACCTACTGATCTCCTCAGAATAGTGGGCCACGTAAACGGCAAATGGTTAGCATAAATTAAAACGTAACAACATGAAACATTCGGAAAAGTACTCTGTACTTATCGTCGAAGATGATCCTGGTTACTTGTTCTTACTTCAAAATGCGATCTCTGAGATAAGTAAACTCATTAATGTCGACCTGGTTTATACCGGTTCACAAGCCCTTGAATTACTCCTTAAAGATAAAATGGAGCTGGAGCTCAACCGTCAGCAAATTCCCGATATCATTTTAGCCAATGTTCATTCCGATACATTCTGGCTTAAAGACGTCCAGGAAATAAGAGCGTACAGCAAGTTTAGTAAAATTCCTATTTATCTTTTCTCGAGCTACAAATCGGAGCTCTTTAATAACAAAGCCATTGAGCTTGGTGCGAATGGCTGCTTTGATAAACCTTATACCTTTCATGAGTTAAAACAGCTTGTGCATAACCTTATGGGCAACAAGGCTGCTTAGTTCTTATTCCAATATACCCTGGAGTTGTCTTTTAATCTGATGGAAGGAAGGGTTGGGGAGATTGAAAAAAAGGAAAGCAGGCGCTTTTAGGTTCAATGGACAACTGCCAAAGAACGAAACGCTTGCGCCACCGCTAAAGCTAAAGGCGAGACGCGGTCAGCGTAGGCGCAAAAATCAAGGCCTCATAAAATTCTCTCGAAAATCATCGTAAATTCAAAGCTGAGCCTTTGATCATCTCTCGGCTGCAAAGGGCTGAGAATAACCGCCGAGAGCAAAGTCTCTCGCACATGCTGCTTAAAATTTCACAGGAATTACAACCAATACGCCAAGTTAGGTGAAAATTTTTCGCACCCATTTTGAATTCACTCGATTTGTCTGAGAGAAGCTTTCACACTGGCAGGCTCAAAAGTCCACAGGAATTTTGTCCTAATGCCGATCCATCATTGCCGAACATCAGGCTTGGGCATTCCGCTTTTCTAATATGGACATCGTGAGTGATTTACCGTAAGTACATCCCCGCGTGCGTTGGCAGCGGCCGGGCGCGGAGATGATGAAGGTGTGAATTTTGTTTTGCTAGGCTGGCCTCGAGGTGATTTATCAACTTGAGTCAGCCGGCCTTGCAAAACAAAAGAGAGCGATGGAGGTCGCCCGGCCTTGATTTTTTGGTTACTTTTTCATCTAAGGAAAAAGTGACAGAAAGAAAATCAATTAGGGTCTGGGAAAACAGATAAAAAAAACCTGCTTCTGCAGAGGGTTCTTTTTATTTCATAAAGACGAGGATCATCGCTGCTATCAGCACAGAGAAGAAATGATATCCCGTATTGATAAAGAACAGCTTCCAGGATCTCATTTCCCAGGCAACGGTGTTAAGGTCGGTTGGAACGTAGAAACCCAGCCATGTAAATACAGCGGCCATAAAGGCATTCATTCCATCCGGCACGGCAGAAGGTTCTTGTCCCCAGCTGGTGGGATCCCAGGCTTTAATGTTGTGAGAAAAAACATAGGCCATCAGAAAGTTCCCGATAATCATAATGACCATTCCCTTGATCAAGGCCGATGTGGGAGGCTTAACCGAGGTGTCGAAGCCCAGCTCTTTGGCCCAGGCTTTTCCGAAGAGAGGGGTGTACCATAGAAATCCAAAAATAAAATTGGCCACTACGGCAATTAAGATCGCTGAATAGTTTAGTTGAAATACTGGCATGTGTGTCTCCTTTTTTTAAATGGTTAGTATATCGAAATTAGAAAAAAGAAGTTCAAAGGCAAGTTTTTTAAAAGACGAATTTTGAAAAGTATTGTTTTCGTTTCCTTGCCCGGATTCCGGAAAATCTTATCTTTAGTATTATAAACTGTTCAACATGAATAGATTCTTTAGCTTTATGTTAAGCCTCGGATTTTTTGGACTTAACTCTCAAACCCTTACCCAGAGTTTTAACGAACCTGTAGTAGGTGATATTGATGTCCATTACCGCCTGGATACCAGCGCCTACACTTCCGGTGTTCCGATCCATGTATCTGGTAACAACTGTACCTGGGATTTTTCCAAACTGGTTGGTAATTTTCCAATGGTGGTAGATTCCTTCATCAATGTTTCTGCCGCTGTTGGCGGTAGCGCTTATCCAAACGCTAGTTTTGTGCAGCATCGCGATCTCCTGTATACATTTTACCAGTCCATCAGTTCCCCTCAACAAACGGAACTGCTAGGGGCTTATTCCCCTTCTTTAAGTCTTACCTTTACAAATTCCGCCATTATAGCCACTTACCCGGTAGCTTATGGTTATTCGCTTACCGATCCTGTAGCTGGCTCTTTTAAATTTAATTCCACCAACGGTACCTGTGTGGGAAGCATCTCCATTATGGCAGATGGATTTGGAACAGCTAAATTTAACGGAGGTGTTTCTATTCCAAATGTTCTTTGCTTAAGAAGTGTGGAAGTGCTCACTCTGAGTATTGGAATAGCCCAATTCGGTACCTTCAGGCAAAGTGTTTACAATTATTATATGCCCGGAAGAAAGTACCCGATTCTTAATGTGAACTATACAACGTATGGTTACCTGGCTAATCCTCCTACCACCACGGCCTTTATCTATGGAAGCAATGATTATTTTTCGGGTGTTGGTATTGAAGAAAATACGGGTCTCGATAAAATACAGGTTTTTCCAAATCCTTTCCATAATAAATTGGTTGTGCAAGGTGATCTGAAAGAGGATACACGGTATTTGTTTTATGATGCTAAAGGACAAATGATGTTAAGCACTTCATCTCTTTCTGAATCTGATTTGGACTGCCTACCTACCGGGCTTTATTTTTTGAATGTTCAGACTGGGGCCTCAAGTTATTTTAAGAAAGTTGTGAAAGACTAGTTCCCTTAATCAGCCTTCATTAACATTGTCATTTCAACCCTGCGGTTTTTCTTTTTGCCAGCCTTGGTAGTATTTTCAGCTATTGGCATGGTTTGACCGAACCATTCGGTAGAGATATTGCCCTCGAGAACACCTTTTTTTACAAGATAGTTTTTCACTGCTTTCGCTCTTTTTTCAGAAAGGATCATATTGCTCTCGGGAGTTCCATCGTTGTCTGTATGACCACTGAGTTTCAAATGCCAGTCTACACTGTGACTCACCAATAATTTTGCCAATGCGTTTAATGAAACAAAAGAAACAGGTTTGATAACGTCTTTTCCACTTTCAAACTCAAGACTTGAAAACGCTTTTTGCAGGATCTTCTTTTCAGCCGGCGCCAATTCAACCGGCGCAGGACAACCGTTGTAGGCCGCAACACCAGGAGTATTGATGCAGGAGTCATTTTTATCAAGCACGCCATCTTTGTCTGTATCCGGCCATGGACAACCCAGGTTTTCAATGGGACCAGCTTCGGTTGGACATTGATCGATTCCATCGTGAAAAAAGTCTCCATCGGTATTCATGCAACCTTTGTACTTGGCGATACCTTTAAGAGTAGGGCATTCGTCATATTTATCGATAATACCATCGCCGTCGGTATCCGGACATCCCTTAAATTGTTTCAAGCCTGCGATATCCGGACAAGAATCATTTTTATTGATGACACCATCGCCGTCGGAATCAGGACAACCCTTTAAAGCTGCTAAACCTTTTTCGTAGGGGCAGCCGTCTTGCCCATCGGTAATGCCATCTCCATCGGTATCAGGGCAACCCCGAAACTCTGCCAGTCCAGGTTGACTCGGACAAGCATCACTTTTATCCGGGATCATATCGTGATCTTTATCCGGACATCCCTTCAGAGCTATCTCGCCAGGATCCATCGGACACTCGTCTTTTTTGTCTTCTACGCCATCACCGTCCTGGTCATGTATTACCTTGTACGGGAATGCTGTCCTAAGAACCGCATAGAAATTCAGTGAAGCAATGTCACCTTTAAAGAAAGGTTGAATATCGTTTGTGCCAATGCTTAAAGCACCTAATCTTACATTGATCCCTAGCAGAACCTTTCTGTTTTGTTTTGCATAAAGAGTGTTGTATGTAAGTGGAATTGAAACATCAGCCCAATAACTTTCGAATCTTGGAGCCAGGCAGATAGAGGAGTAGTTGTGAAGCCTGTAAAAGTTGTTCTTATTAAAATTGCTGAAATGAGTGCTCAGGTTCAGGTAAAAGAACTTGTTAAAACGATAATCGAGCTGAGTGTTTAGTGCTGTGGGTAAAGAGATGCGGTATTCCGTCTGCTGGCTTGTGGCCGTGAAATCTGCTTTCACCAGTGAATCGAACTGCGTCATATCCTTTGAACTGATGTATTTAATATAATTGTCTTTTCTTATCGCAACATCAAGATCATAATAGGTGCCTTCTTTTT
>JAEUTM010000592.1 GCA_016788025.1 Bacteroidia bacterium | reverse complement strand
TGGAGAACGTTTTAGCTTCTTTATCAAAAAAATAAAATCTACTTCCGCTAACGCTTTGACATAGGTGCAGCGCGTAATAAAAAAAATATGAAAAAATATGTAGTCATAATTTTCACGGTATTGGCGATGGTCAATATAGTTGGCTGTGGAAGTTCTCAGCAGGATAACAACAAGAAGAGTAAGATTGATACAACAGCTATTCAAACTTCGGAGAACAAGACTGAGGTGATTAAACAAAAAATAACGCCTTGCATTTGGGTTGAAACAAAAGATGCAAAAGCAGTGGCGGATTATTATTTATCAATATTTAAAGATGGTAAGTTGAAGGAACATCATAAGTATAAAAATCCACCGGAAGCTGGAGGAGGAGACTTTGAAACAGCTGTGATTGAAATTGCCGGCATGGAATTAAGTATTCTGGCAGCTGGTCCCTTTTTTAAATTCAATGAATCTGTTTCTCTTGTCATTAACTGCAAAGATCAGGCAGAGGTAGATTATTATTGGTCCGCACTGACTTCCAATGGCGGTGCAGAAAGTTCCTGCGGCTGGTGTAAAGACAAGTATGGTTTATCCTGGCAGGTAGTTCCTGTTGAGTATTTTGCGCTGATTAACAGCGATGATCCAAAAATCAGGGACAAAGCAATGAAAAATACATTGAAGCAGAAAAAATTAATATTATCAGAACTGAAATAAATATTAAAAACGATTAAAATAAACACAATGGCACACATTAATCCACACATCAACTTCAACGGGAATGCTGAAGAGGCATTCAATTTCTACAAATCTGTGTTTGGTGGGGAGTTTTCAAAGATCGTCCGATTCAAAGACATAGCAAGCGAGGAATTTCCGGTACCTGAAAAAGAGGCTGAGAAACTAATGTATATTGCATTGCCTGTAGGTAAAAACTATTTGGAAGGAAATGATATTCCCGAAATGATGGGACGGGTAAATGAAAATGAAAACAGAAGTAAAATTTCGCTCCGTGCAGAAAGCAAGGAAGAAGCAACAAAAGTATTTAATGGAATTTCGGCAGGCGGTCAAATTGAAATGCCTTTAGGCGAAAATCCCGACGGTACTTATTTTGCCATGTTCAGAGATAAATATGGTATTGAATGGATGATTAAGTTTGATCCAAAAAAATAATGACCCGCGAAAATTTCGTAAATTTTGTGCTTAAACCGATGGTACCATGAATGTAAAAGAACAGATTAAAGAATATATTGCCAGTCAACCTGAGTCTAAACAAAAAGATATGCAGGATTTACATAAGGCTATTCTTAAAATAAATCCAAAAGCCAAATTGTGGTTCCTCGACGGAAAAAATGGTGCAGGTAAAGTGGTTTCAAATCCCAATATTGGTTATGGCCTTCAAACCATGAAAATGGCTGGTGGTAAAACCAGGGAGTTTTACCAGATTGGTCTGAGTGGAAATACCAGCGGCATTTCTGTTTACATTATGGGTATTGAGGATAATACCTATTTAACAAAGACCTATGGCAAAAAGCTTGGTAAGGCAAGTGTAACAGGTTATTGTATTAAATTTAAGGCGCTAAAGGATATTGATCCTGGGGTTCTGGAAGAGGCTGTGAGATTTGGTTTTGAGAATAGTAAGTAGTTTTCGCATACACCCACCTAGATTGTCGTATTTGTACTGCATTGCCAGCAAAATTCCTGCTGAACTTTGTCATAACAAAAACCAAGACAATGAGGAAAATAATAGTATTATCGATGATTAGCCTGGATGGCATAATGCAAGGACCGGGTGGACCGAAAGAAGATCCTTCAGGTGGATTTAAATATGGGGGCTGGACTTCCTCTTATAAAGACGAAGTCTTTGGAAAACAATTGCAGAAAGAGCTGGTTCCGGCTGATTATCTCCTGGGAAGAAAAACCTTTAAACTCTGGGCCGGGTATTGGCCTGAACATGGCGACTTCTGGCCGCATATTAATTCAGGAATGAAATATGTGTTTTCTAAAAAGCTCCGGAAAAATGATCCGACAGTAAGCGGCTGGAAACACTCTGAAGTGATAAGAACGGTAGCAGACATTAAGCGGATCAAAAATTCCAGGGGAAAAGATCTGCATGTGTGGGGGAGTACCGAACTCATTCAACTGCTACTAAAAAACGATCTCGTAGACGAGCTTCTTTTAAAAATCTATCCTCTCACATTAGGAAAAGGAAAAAGACTTTTTAGCACTGGTCCTATTCCTGCCGCATTTACTCTGACGGAAAGCGTGGTTACGACAAAAGGAGTGATTATTGCCTATTATAAAAGGGCCGGGAAGATTAAGACAGGAAATGTTGAAGTTTGAAAATATACCTTACTTTATGGATCAGTTTAGTTTTGCTAAATTGGTCAAATGAAGAAGTATTATGTTTTGATCGTTCTGTTCCTCGCGGGATTAGTTATCTCTGCAATAAATCCACACGATTATTTTACCTGGTTTTTAGAAGTATTCCCCGCCATCGTTGGATTTATAGTATTGACTCTAACCTTTAAAAAATTTCGTTTCACAATGCTGACCTATTGCATGATACTGCTTCATTGTTACATCCTTTTTGTAGGCGGCCATTATACGTATGCAGAGGTTCCCCTTTTCGACTGGATAAAAGAACTGTTTCATCAGTCGCGAAATAACTATGACAAGGTGGGACATTTTGCGCAGGGATTTATCCCGGCCTTTATTGTGCGCGAACTATTAATCAGAAAGAATATTATTGCGGTCAGATCCTGGTTATCATTTCTAACGATAACTGTTTGTGTATTTATCAGTGTAGTGTATGAATTTCTCGAGTGGGCCGTGGCTGAACTTTCTGGAGAATCTGCAGATTCATTTTTAGGTACACAGGGATTCGTGTGGGATACACAATCGGATATGTTGTTCGCAACAATTGGAGCAAGCGTAATGATTACGCTTTTTTCCAGGATTCAGGATAAGAAAATTAAGGACTTAGTATAGCTATACGTTTTACGCAAATCCGTCCCGAAGCTATCAATTCTAAAATCTTAAATCTCAATTCTTAAATCTCATCCCGATAGCTATCGGGACTAAAATCTTAAATCAAAAATGGCAGTTAAAAGAATGGACAACGTAGGCATTGTTTTCGAGAACCTTCCGAAG
>JAEUTM010000589.1 GCA_016788025.1 Bacteroidia bacterium | reverse complement strand
AAATACTGAATTTCAGCCCTCTATCGATTTCTTAATTTTTGCAAAATCTCTTCGGCCTGCATCATATCCTTTACCAAAACCTCGCGTGCTTTGGAACCTTCAAAAGGCCCAATAAATCCAGCTGCCTCCAATTGATCCACGATCCTACCTGCCCTGTTATAACCTAATTTCAATTTCCGCTGAAGAAATGATGCGCTACCTTGTTGAAATTGTACAACCAGTTTAGCGGCGTCGTCAAACATCTTATCACGCTCCGAAAGATCGATTTCTTCTTTTCCACCTTCCCCATCTTCGCCAACATACTCTGGTAGCATAAAAGCACTTGGGTAAGCGCGCTGATTGCCTATAAATTCCGTGATTTTCTCTACCTCCGGTGTGTCAACAAATGCACATTGTATCCTGATAAGATCATTGCCGGTACTTAACAGCATGTCCCCACGTCCGATCAACTGATCTGCCCCGCCTGAATCAAGAATAGTGCGGCTATCTATTTTACTGGTTACCCTGAATGCGATACGCGCCGGGAAGTTGGCCTTAATAGTACCTGTGATAATATTTACCGAAGGCCTTTGTGTTGCAATGATCAAATGAATTCCGATTGCACGCGCAAGCTGTGCCAAACGTGCGATTGGCGTTTCCACTTCTTTGCCGGCGGTCATGATCAGATCCGCAAACTCATCAACTACCAGAACAATGTAAGGGAGGTATTTATGTCCGTCGTTGGGATTGAGTTTTCGCTGCGTGAATTTTGTATTATACTCTTTTATGTTCCTTACCTGCGCATCCTGCAACAATGCATAACGATTGTCCATCTCAATACACAAAGAATTGAGCGTGTGAATCACTTTGGTGTTATCCGTAATGATTGCGTCTTCAGAATTAGGAAGTTTCGCAAGGAAATGTCTTTCGATCTTGTTGAACAAGGTGAGTTCAACTTTTTTCGGATCGACCAATACAAATTTTACCTGCGCCGGATGTTTTTTATAAAGCAGAGATACAAGCACAGCGTTAAGTCCAACAGACTTCCCTTGTCCAGTAGCTCCGGCCATTAATAAATGAGGCATCTTTGCAAGGTCAGCCACAAATATTTCATTGCTGATTGTTTTTCCTAATGCAATCGGCAACTCAAACTGGGAATTATTAAACTTTTCGGAAGCAAGGATGTTCTTCATCGGCACCATTTCAGGCGTTTGATTTGGAACTTCTATACCGATGGTTCCTTTGCCGGGAATTGGGGCGATGATCCTGATCCCAAGAGCAGCAAGACTCAAAGCGATGTCATCTTCCAGGTTTTTGATTTTACTAATGCGTACACCAGCCGCCGGAACAATTTCATAAAGCGTAACTGTTGGACCAACGGTTGCCATGATCTTGTCAATCTCGATCCCGTAGTTTTTCAGTGTGCTTAAAATTCTGTTTTTATTTGCAATGAGTTCTTCCTGGTTAACCTTGCTGTGAATATTGCCATAATCATTGAGGAGTTCGAAATGGGGGAAACGGTAAGAACCCAGGTCCAGTGTAGGATCATATTCGCCGAACTGTTCTACAAGCTTCGCTGCTTTGTTCTCGTCTTCAATAACTTCAGGTTCAGAATTAGTTTCTGTAATTTCAAGTTCCGGTTCACCTTTACTTTCATTATTCTCAACCAGATCGGAAGTTGAGCCCAGGTCCATCTGATTAGTTGTTACAATCGCTTCGTCAATTTTAGGTTCTTCTGCTGGTTGTACAATTTCCAGGATTGTTTCAGCAATAGGTGTTTCTTCTACTGCTGGTTCAACCTTTTCTTCTTTTTTGGTAATCACTTCAAAATTCAGTAATTCCGCTTCTTCCTCGGGCGTGAGTGTAAAATCCTTTTGTTCGTTGTATGAAGCATTATTGTCTTTCACCAGTGCATTGCTCTCGTTGGCTTGGTTAATTTCTTCTTCGATGACATCATCATCTTCGATAAGCACTTTTTCCGGAAGCTTGAATGAAATATTAAAACTAAGTACCAGGAAGGTTAACATGGAAAATGCGTACAACGCAACCAATCCCATCCCTCCAACATAATTGGAAATACTGCTGTTCATGAAATAACCAAAACCGCCACCCATGAAAAATAATCTGTCAGAAAAAATGTAAGAAAGCACCAGGGATGTCCAAACCATGGCAAACAACCATTTGGCGTTGAAGGAAATTACATTGATGAGTTTTTTCTGGATCAGCTTCTGGATACCAAATACACATAAAACAGGAACGAGGATGAAGGAAGCGGCGCCGAATGCTTTATACATGAAAAAGTGAGATACAAGTGCTCCAAACTTTCCGAGCCAGTTCTGGACTTTTGTTTCGGGAAGGAACAAGGTGGAGCGGTCCCCTAAAACCTTATCCTGGTCAACTTCCCAGCTGGTAAAATAAGAAACAAAGGCTATGAACAGATAAGCCGAACCAAGTACCAATGCAAGTCCGATAATTTTTTGAGTGCGCTCATCACGGTAAAACACTAAAAATTGTTTTATGCGATCGAGAAGAGAAATTTTTTGTTTCGTGGATTTTGTTTCCTGTTTAGGTGTACGCGATGCGGACGCTTCTTCCGTTTTTGGCGCAGATTTAGGCCGATTCTTACGTTCAACCGGCTTTTCGGTATAATCCGCGATGTCGTTTTTTTCGAAAGACTTTTCTTCCGCGTCTACCAAGGTTTCCACGACATCCTGTTCTCTAAATTTATTTCCTTTTTTTGCGCACATATCCTTTAAATTTAGAAGGAATCTCAATGGTCCCGGTCAGATTTCAACCAATGTTTTTAACCACCCTTTGTTAATCAAAAAAGCCTTAATTTTACTCATATTCAAAGCATTTTATGAAGAGATTACTGATTTTACTTTTTGCGGTGTTACACTATACTTTTAACGCACAAATCATAGATAGCACCTGGCTTTCAAAGAATTATATCAAAAAAGAAATTATGATCCCGATGCGTGACGGAGTGAAGCTTTTTACCAGCGTCTATTCTCCAAAAGACACTATGGTTAAATCACCTATTTTGATGATGCGAACTCCTTATTCTGTGGCGCCTTATGGTCAAAACAGGTATTCTCCCCTCCTCTCATCCAGCCATTTTTCAACCTATGCAAAAGAACACTTCATAATTGTGTTACAGGATGTGCGCGGAACTTACATGAGTGAAGGCGAATTTATGGACATCAGGCCATTTATTGATGAGAAAAAAAACAATAAGGATATCGATGAGGCCAGCGATGCTTACGATGCCATAGACTGGCTGGTAAAAAATGTTGCCGCTAATAATGGTAAAGTGGGTGTAACAGGGATTTCTTATCCCGGTTTTTATGCCAGCATGGCGATGCTTTGCGGTCACCCGGCTCTTAAGGCTGTTAGCCCGCAGGCCCCCGTTACAGATTGGTTTCACGGCGACGATTTTCACCACAACGGCGCCTTTGCACTTGCCGATGCCTTCAACTTTTTCTCCGGCTTTGGCCGTCCAAGATATGGGCCAACAAAAACAAGGCCATCGGGTTATAAAATCACTGAAAAAGACATTTACACCTTTCATTTAAAACAAGGCGCGTTAAAGAATCTGAAAAAAATTCTTGGAGACAGTATCCAGTTTTGGAATGATATGGTTAAACATCCAAACTATGATGAATGGTGGAAAGACCGCGATATCCGCAACCATATTAAATCGGAGGTTCAACCGGCCGTGCTCGTTGTAGGCGGGAACTTCGAAGCAGAAGAGTGTTATGGCGCCTGGAATTTATACAAGTCCTTTGTGCAAACAGGATTACAAAACAAGTTCCTCGCCGTAGGTCCCTGGTTTC
The DNA here is from genome assembly GCA_016788025.1 of Bacteroidia bacterium. Classification (GTDB taxonomy): domain Bacteria; phylum Bacteroidota; class Bacteroidia; order B-17B0; family Aurantibacillaceae; genus Aurantibacillus. The sequence continues at coordinate 7,637 of JAEUTM010000589.1, read as the reverse complement.
ATGGGGGCTGGCATCGCTCCGACGGAAGTTACCTCGGCAATGTTCGCTTTGGCAGTAAGACTTCTGAATATTATAAACAGAACATTGAGGTTCCGTTTTTTATGTTGAATCTCACCTCAAAACCGCCGGTTAAAAAGCCATTTCCGGTGACCGTTTATTTTACGGGAGAAAATGTATGGAGAATGTACGACACCTGGCCGCCGGCGAATTCATATCCTTTTATTGCGTACCTGAATGAAAATAAGAGCATCACATTCACAAAGCCTGTGAACAAAACCTCATTCTCAACATATACAAGCAATCCGGCGAACCCTGTTCCTTACGAAGAACTACCGGGCGCAAAAAGAAGTCGCGAATATATGACCGACGATCAACGTTTTGCTTCCAACAGACCGGATGTGTTGACGTTCCAAACGGAACCATTGCGTCGCCCCATGATACTTGCTGGTCCAATTGCTGCGGATTTGAAGGTAAATGTAAGCAGTACCGATGTTGATTTTATCGTGAAGATTATAGACGTTTTTCCAGATGATTTTAAATACGATACGATGTGTTGTAAGGGTGTGAAACAGGAGGCAAAAATGAGTGGCTATCAAATGCTTGTTAGAGCAGAGATCATTCGTGGAAAATTCAGAAACAGTTTTGAGAAACCAGAACCCTTTGACACTACAAAAACCGAAACGGTGCGGCTGCTTCTTCCCGATGTAACACACACCATAAAACCCGGACATCGCCTGATGGTACAGATTCAGAGTAGCTGGTTCCCGCTGTTCGACATGAATCCACAGACTTTTACCAATATTTATACCTGCGACGATAAAGACTTTGTTCAGTCTCGGATTAAGGTATTTCACCAGGCTGATGCTGCGTCTAATATAATCTTGTCACTGGCTCCTCCTCAACAATAATGGAACAACTATTCATATACGGTATTTGTTTATTTGCTTTGGCTTATCTTGTTTACACATTGGTAAAACCATTGAAGAAGAAAAAGGCCGGAGATAAAAACTGCGATCATTGCCAATAAAATGAAAATCTTAAACGCTGCGCAGATAAAAGAACTGGACGCTTTTACCATTCAACACGAACCGGTCTCATCGCTCGATCTCATGGAACGAGCTTCCAGAGCCTGCGTTAACCGAATAGCAAAAATTGCCGGGCAGGAAAAAAGGATCTTCGTTTTCTGCGGCATGGGAAATAACGGAGGCGATGGACTTGCTATTACCAGGCTTCTACTCGAAAGAGACCGCAACGCCACTGCTTTGATCATTCGTTATTCGGAGTCTTTTAGTCCTGACGCCGAAAAAAACTATGAGCGATTAAAGGAGAATTTTCCGGAGGCCATTTTGGAAATTAAGTCCCCACAGGAGTTCCCGGAACCTGAAGAAAATATCATTGTCATTGATGCGCTACTGGGAACGGGAATTAATAAATCTCCTGAGGGATTATTAGCACAAGCCATTTATTGTATTAATAAATTTCCTGAGATCATCAGCATAGATCTTCCTAGCGGATTGTATCCTGACATATCTTCTACGGAAAATAAAAACATTGTTCGTTCAGGTCTTACCTTAACTTTCCAGGCGCCGAAACTTTCCTTTTTGATGCCTGAGAATTTTTTATTTGTACCTGCATTTGAAATCCTAGATATTGGACTGCACCCAATCGGGCTGGCATCATTTCAAACTCAAAATTATTTTGTTACCGCTAAAGATGTTTCTTCTTTACTAAAACCAAGAACAAAATTTTCTCACAAGGGTTCTTTCGGACACGCCTTGCTTGCTTCAGGAAGCAAAGGCAAAAGTGGCGCTGCAGTGATTAGTGCAAAAGCTTGCTTACGAAGCGGTGCAGGGTACCTAACAGTGCATTCCAACAAAGAAACGCTAAACGCGGTTCTGCAGCATCTTCCCGAAGCTATGGGTGATGAAGATGAACATCAGCATTTTATTTCAGGTATCGATTCGCTTGAAAAATACGATGCCATCGCTTTTGGTCCTGGAACTGGTATGGCAGATGAAACACAAAGGGTTTTAAAAAAAATACTCCAGTACTATCCAGGCAAATTGATCATTGATGCCGATGGTCTCAACATTCTGGCCGAAAATAAAACCTGGCTGAGTTTTCTACCCGCGGATACTATCCTTACACCACATCCTAAAGAATTTGAACGTTTAACCGAAAAAGCCGACGATAATTTTCATCGCCTCACAATCCTGAAAAATTTCGCGCTCAAACACCGTTGTATTGTTGTTTTAAAGGGCGCCCACACTGCCATTGCTATGCCAGACGGTACAATATTCTTTAATTCTACTGGCAATCCCGGCATGGCCAAAGCCGGAAGTGGCGACGGTTTGACGGGAATTATTCTAGGCCTTTTGGCCAGAGGATATAATGCACCACAGGCATCATTAATAGGAACATATGTGCATGGTATGGCTGCGGACCTGTGTGTAAAAAAGAAAAGCATGGAGAGCCTTTTGATTTCGGATGTGATAGAAAAACTTCCATCCGCTTTTAGAAAACTCGAATCACTTACGTAAACTAACCCGATATAACAGTGTTAGCTGAAAAACATACCCATCTGAAAAATCACTGTTCAGTTGTTTTCTTTTTGACCCCAGAAATGTAGCGGGCAAGGCCATGCTTACTTTGTCTCCCTGATCGTAAACTCTGTAGCTTCGTCCAAAAGACTGACCAATTTTCGCAAAGAGGCTAAAGTTTTTTGTGATCCCGAATTTAATGTATAGATAAATTTCATTTGTAGAGCGTTGCACATACGAATCTTCGTGGCCGGGAACAGAGCTGTTAAGGTGATAAGACCGGATCTGCCCGTTAAAATTGGCACCAATATTAATATCAGGACAAATTCTGTAATTAAAATCGGCCAGTAAGGGCAACATCAGGTTCGCTTCACATTTTTTATTTGGACTCGAGTAGTAAAAGCCTAACATGGGCACAAAAAAGGGACCGAACAATTCTGAATTGTAATACAGTCCTGCTTTAAAGTTCAGATTTTCATGCCTTACGAATTTTAAAAACCCGAGCCCGCCGAACTGAAAATCCTTCTGGCCAACCGAGTTGAAATCCGAGGCATATTTAGGAAGAAACATAAAAGTACCGTATAACCGGGCACTCAATCGCTGATTTAGTCCCATTTTCAGGCTTGCTGAACCAAAGCTGGCAATTCCATGCTCAGGAAACAGGCGGACTTGAAATGCCTCATAGTTAAGCCCGGAAAGAATAGCTGTCCTTTCATTTAATTTTATCGGAACATTTAAATCAACACATAATTCCTTCACCCTGGTTTTTGCATTGCCCGAATCGAAAGGATTAAGAGGTGTTGTATTCGTGTGTATTTTTAGAATGTCTACATAATTTTGCGAGTTCAAAAAACTACTTAGCAGCAGAAAAAAGATCAGGCACAATTTGTTTTTCATGACGTGGGGTTTAACGTGATAAAAATACAGTCCGACCAGAGCCAAACATAATTGTAAAACGTCTGCCTCAGCAAGATGCCTGTATGGAATGCTGAACTTAAGGGAAAATGAGTTGGTATAAGGGAAAAATCACACTTTTTATCCTGATCCAGGTCTCAATTTGCATTTTTCGCAAAAGATTGATCCTGCGCTTACATAATCCAGGTTTTTATCAAAGAAAAAGCCACTCTATTTGAGCGGCTTTTCTGGTACTTGGAAAGTGATGCGATCTTATTTCAAAATATAATAGATATTGGTCAACCACTTTGTAGTGTCTTTCTCTGTCATCGGATCGGTTACATACTCTTCGATAACGTAAGAATCTTTGAGGCCCTTTTCTTTCATGTATTCGCCGATGGCCATATGCGCGTCCCCGCTTTTTTCATAAGAACCATAATAGGCAACGTGCAAAACTTTGGAAGCAGGAATTTTGTGAGTTTCCCATCCTTTAACTGTTTTCCCATTGGCAACGCACATTACAGCAGCGCATTCACAGTCCATTGTCTTTTCATCCCAAAAAGTAATAAGCGCAGATGGAGCCATGCAAGGTTCCATTTTGTTTTTACCCAGGTCAGCTCCCATCTTCGGAAAATTCTCACCAAAGAAAGGTCCCATCTGGCTGCCGTTCATTTTTGTGAGTTTTGTCCCAACAAATGTTTTCTCTTCCCATTGCTGCTCATCGATATCATAATGTTTTGTCGCCATTGCTTCTTTTTCTTCTTCAATAGCTGTTTTTAATCTTGAAAGGCCTTTCTCATAATCATCGCCCAGCATTTTATCCATGTTCATAAACAGCATAAATGGTCTGCCCATAAAACCCACATCAAAAACCATTCCCCATGTTACATCTGTTGAACTGTTGTTATCTTTCAAAATATAATAAGCTTTGGATTCTCCTTCGCGTTCAAAACTTAGGCTCTGCATAATTGTGTCTCCGTTAAAAGCTTTGAGTTCCATTGCCCCGCTACCAACATCTTTGTTCCCTGACCAGGTATAACGATGCCCAGGTTGTCCCGGAGTTCCCTCGTAAGTTGTTTTCATTTCGGGATCTTTCTCGGTCCAGGGACTCCATTTGTCGTGAAAATATTTGTAATCGGTTAATTTTTCTTTAACAAGACCGGTTGACTTGTTGATGGACACTTGTCGCTCTACTTTAATTTGTTTTGGTCCGCAAAAGGCCAAAATAATATAGAGCAGAATGATGCCAATAATAACGTACAATACTTTTTTCATGGTATTAGTTTTAATGTTTAATCAAAAATAATCTTTTGGCTGGAATATTCACCCTATTTTATATCGGGATCCGGGTCTTTTTTCTCCTTATAGTGATACTGAAAGGTAAAATTCTGTTGATCCGGATTATCTTGCATTGTATTAAAATCTGCCGGGTTCTCATCGTCGTCGTCGTCTTCTTCCCATTGGTAAACTTTTCTTTGAGGTCCTTCTCTTCTGTAATTAAAGGCTACGAGGATTCCGGCAATCAGTCCGAATAAATGACCTTCCCAGCTAATCCCTTCTTTCACCGGAAATATTCCCCACATAATTCCGCCATAGAGAAAAACCACGAGGGCAGACACAACCATCAGCTGCAAATGCCGTCTGAACAAACCACTGAAGAAAAGAAATCCGGCAAGACCGTATATCAAGGTACTTGCGCCAACATGATAGATAGGGTAATTAGGATTATTGCGACCACCCACCCACAGCCAGATCCCACTTACGAGCCATACCCAGAAGAATACAGGCTTCGCAATTTTTTTGTAAAAATAAAACAACATCATTCCCAACACCAGCAAAGGAATGGTGTTCGAAGCAATATGATTCAGGTCTGCATGGATAAATACGGATGTAATGATTCCGGTAAGAGAAGCAGGATCCCGTGGAAGCACACCAAGTTTCAGGAAATTGTACTGAACAGAATTCTGAAGCCAGAATACCGTCCACATAAGCACCACAAAAAGAAAGGGATAAAAAACCGAACTATAGATCTGTTTTAAAAGGTAATTCTTCACCTTTTAAAATTGTAAAAAAATAGAATAAGAACAAGGTTAAAAAACGCTAGTCTTCCGGATAAGGCATTACGGGAAGCATAATTCTTGTAAGCCACTTTTCAGGATTCGGCTCTGTACCTGAATCAGTCATGTAAAATTCCCGCATCGGCCCGCTCGCCAGAAGTTTGTTTTCCTGGCAGTACCTTTTTATTTTATCGTAAGCCGAAAACAGATTCTGCTGTGAACCATAAAAATTAAATACCAGCATTGGTCCGGCCTCAAGCACCACTATCTTCGACCTTTTGGGCTGTTTTGAGGGAATTCTCTTGATGCAAACAATGGTTTCAAACTTAAAATTTTCGGGTTTGTTGTTGTAGTTTATTGTTCCTGCTGGTCCATTCACTTCTGCTTCGAGATAGGTTATGTCTTCCTGGATCCAATCAAAATCCCTCCCCATTCTTGCTGCTACCTTTCCAAGTGATGCAGAATCCATAACACTTAGTACAAGCATTTCAGGAACATTAAATATACCCAATACACCAGGCTTTGAATTGTAAACCGTAATGTTATTCGAAAAACTTGTGGTATCGGTAATAGGCGTTACCTCCACTGTCTTTGCTTCTTCCCTGGTGGGAGGAGAATCCTCTCCACAACCAGGAAAAAAAATAAAGACAAAAAATAAAGGAAGAACTATTAGGATTTTTTTCATAGACTGAATTAATTCGTTTTTCCGGGATACACTTGCAATGCTTTTTCAAGGCAAACCATTGCGTTCTTCAGGTCTTCAAGATTCAATACATACGCAATCCTTACTTCATTGATTCCTGCACCCGGAGTTGAATAAAATCCTGTTGCAGGCGCGAGCATTACTGTTTTCTGATCGTGTGAAAACTCTTCAAGCAACCATTGGCAGAATTTATCGGCGTTATCGATGGGCAACTTAGCAATACAGTAAAACGCTCCGCTTGGTTTCGGACAAAATACGCCCGGCATCTTGTTTAAAGATTCGATTACAAAGTCACGGCGGCTCACATACTCTTTTTTAACACCATCGAAGTACGACCGCGGTGTTTCGAGCGCGGCCTCAGCTCCAATCTGTCCGTAACTCGGCGGGCTCAGCCTGGCTTGTGCAAATTTCAGGGCGGCGTTCATGATTTCTTTATTGCGACTTATCATCGCACCAATTCTCGCTCCGCAGGCACTATAACGCTTGCTGATCGAATCCAAAAGTATAACATTGTTTTCTATACCAGACAGGTGCATTACGCTCACGTATTCTTTACCATCGTAACAAAACTCACGGTACACCTCGTCGCTTAATAAAAACAGATCGTGCTTTTTCACAACCTCTTTTAGCGCTTCCAGTTCCGCTTTTGTATAAAGATATCCGGTAGGATTCCCGGGATTACAAATCATTATACCTTTGGTTTTAGGTGTGATGGCCTTTTCAAATTCAGCAATTGGTGGCAATGCGAAACCACTGTCAATGAATGAACGGATTGGCTTAACCACTACGTCAGCTGCACGACTAAAGCCGTTGTAATTCGCATAAAATGGTTCTGGAATAATGATCTCATCCCCCGGATTAAAACAGGTAAGCATTGCAATCTCAATGGCCTCACTTCCTCCACAGGTAATTATGATGTCTGAAGGATCTACAGTAATGTTGTATTCTTTATAGTAACCACAGAGCTTTTTGCGATAACTCTCATTACCCGCGCTGTGGCTATACTCCACAATCTTCATATCACTGTTTCTCACAGCGTTTAAAAATGAAGCTGGCGTTTCAATATCAGGTTGGCCGATGTTAAGGTGATAAATTTTCGTTCCCTTTTTCTTGGCTGCATCAGCAAAAGGAACTAGTTTACGGATTGGGGAGGCCGGCATGGCCACTGCTTTATTAGATATGGATGGCATACGTGTTGTGTTCGTTTTTGAGCTACAAATATAAAACAAAGACGCAGACCCTTAAAGAATCTGCGTCGCTTATTATTGTTTAGAAGCGGCTTTTACCAAAGCCTTTTTTCTTTTCACCTCTTTCTCCACCGAAGGATTTCTCGCGGTGAAAACCACCTTTTCCGCCTCCACTAAAACTTCCTGATTTCCTTGGACGTTTTCCATCGCGTCTGTCTCCACCTTTGAAACCGCGATCTCCGCCTCCACGACGCTC
>JAEUTM010000553.1 GCA_016788025.1 Bacteroidia bacterium | reverse complement strand
TCTTCCTTTTATTGTTTAATCTTTTAATTGCAAAAGTATGGAGAACGACACAAAAGATCTTTTAATGCAATACCTCGACAGAATTTCATCACACTACGAATTACAAGGCGCCGGAAATACCAGTTTTAAAAAACGCAGTGTTCTGCTCGACCAGCTGAAGGCGAAAGACCCGGAAGCGTGGAGAGTGATGGACGAGCTTTTTAATGCATTTATTAAGGCTGATCGCATCCTCAACGATAAGGAAAAATTCGATAAAGCCCGTGTGCTTTGGGAAGCCGAACGCGCTTCATCCGAAAAAGATAAGGTGACCGCAGAAATGCACCTGGTTCAGCACTTTAAACAACTAGGAATTACTGTTGGAAGTTTAAGTCAAAGCCTGACTTAAATTCTGTTTTAAAAATTTACGATTTACTGAAAAGACTGTCTACAAACTCCGGTGCATTAAACACCTGGAGGTCTGTCATTTTTTCTCCGACGCCTATATACTTTACGGGAATTTTAAATTCATCGGAAATACCAATAACCACGCCACCTTTGGCCGTGCCATCTAATTTGGTTACAGCTAAGGCATTTACATCGGTAGCAGCTGTAAACTGTTTACACTGTTCCACTGCATTCTGACCGGTACTGCCATCAAGCACCAGCAATATTTCGTGTGGGGCATCAGGCACCACTTTTTTCATCACGTTTTTGATCTTGGTTAATTCATTCATCAGATTAACCTTGTTGTGAAGCCGTCCTGCTGTATCAATAATCACAACATCGGTCCCTTTTGCTTTCGCGCTGCTTAATGTATCAAAGGCCACGCTGGCGGGATCTGCGCCCATCCCTTGTTGTACGATGGGTACACCTACTCTTTCGCTCCAGATAGTCAACTGATCAACAGCCGCTGCTCTGAACGTATCAGCCGCGCCCAACATCACTGACTTCCCTGCCTGTTTGTATTGATAAGCTATTTTTCCAATGCTGGTAGTTTTGCCAACACCGTTTACACCCACAACCATGATAACGTGTGGTTTACTGATTAATGGCTCCGAAAAATGTGATGTCTTTTTATTGCTCTCCGAGAGCAGCGCAACGATCTCATCTTTCAAAATAGTATTGAGTTCATCTGTACCCACGTATTTATCACGTTTTACACGGTCTTCGATACGTTTGATGATTTTTATTGTTGTTTGAACCCCCACGTCACCGGTAATGAGCACTTCTTCAAGGTTATCCAACACGTCGGCATCAACGGTGCTCTTGCCGGCAATAGCTTTGGTTATCTTACCAAAGAAACTCTCCTTGGTTTTGGATAAACCCTGATCGAGGCTTTCTTTATTTTCTTTGGTGAATAACTTCGAGAAAAAGCTCATACTTTACGTTTGTTGTGAATGGGTACAAAATAAAAAATTCTTTCCTTAAAGGGGGAAAGAATTCTTTTAAAAGATCTTAAATGAAGATTACTTCGAAGCGAGAAAATCTTTAATGTGATCGTTATGAACGATCTCTTCTCTGAAGTTATAAGCACCTGTTTTAGGTGACTTCACCATTTTAATTACTTTGGTAAAATCTTTTCCTTTACCAGTTTTTAATGTCGCAACTACCTTCTTTGCCATTGTATTCGTTTTTTATTTTCTTCCCCGTCACCCTGAGCGAAGCCGAAGGGTATGGGTAAGGGTGAATAATTACTTAATTTCTTTATGAACAGTCATGCGTTTTAACACTGGGTTGTATTTTTTCAACTCAATACGCTCTGTCGTGTTCTTTTTGTTTTTAGTTGTAATGTAACGGGAAGTTCCGGGTTTACCGCTTTCCTTGTGCTCGGTACATTCTAAAATAACTTGTATTCTATTGCCTTTCTTTGCCATGACGATGTCTTAATTTAATATGATTATGCCAGGATTCCGTTAGCTTTTGCTTCTTTCAAGCAAGCGCTGATTCCTTTTTTGTTGATGTTTTTCAACGCTGAAGTAGATACACGAAGTGTAACCCACTCGTTTGTTTCAGGAACGAAAAAACGTTTGCGTTTTAAATTTACTTTGAACTGGCGGCGAGTCTTGGTGTTTGAGAAAGATACGCTGTTTCCACCCATCGCTTTCTTACCGGTTAACTGACAAATACGTGACATGATATAATCTTAATTCGTTATTATTTCCTTTAAAAGGGACGCAAATATAGCAGAAGTATCTGAATATACCAAAAACTTATGGGCCTAAATGTCAAAATTATATGATTTTTAGCGTTTTAAGGTCTTACCAAGGCATTTCTTAGAAGATTTCCTTGTTTTCTGGCTCCTTTACCGGCATGGTCTCATTCTTAAAATGATGGTAAAGTTTATCGTTTCCAACCAGTTCGAAGGTGTTTTTTAGGGCAAATTCGGGTCCTTTCAGGCCGTTTCCGAAGAAAAGATCCGGATTTTGAAAAACTATAGCCTCATCCCAGTTATCCTTTTCGAGGAATCTGTTAATAGTGCTGGCCCCTCCCTCCACTAAAACGCTTTGGATGTTTAGATCGGTTAGTTTGCGAAGCAGTTGTGGCAAAATTTCGCCATTAAAATCTAGTTTTATAAAACGAACATGTGCCTCGGTACTTTCCTTATTTGCATTAAATATAATAATGGGGGCCTCCTCGTTATATATATTGTAACTCCTTGGCACACCTAAATTCTTATCAATAAGCAGGCGCACAGGATTCCTGCCTTTTACCAGCCTTGTGGTGAGCTTTGGATTATCCGCTAGTGCAGTGTTTTTCCCAACCAATATGGCCATCGTTTCGGACCTTATTTTATGAACCAGCTCCTTGGCCTTTTGTCCGGTGATGTTATTCAGTTCCTGGCTGGCCGGAACCGGGGTCCTGCTTATAAATCCGTCCTCCGTTAAAGCCCATTTCAGGATAATATATGGCCTTTTTTCTTTGTGAAAAGTCATGAAGTGTTTGTTGAGCTCAGCGGCTTCAGCCTCAAGAACGCCGGTGATCACTTCTATTCCAGCTTTCTTTAACTTGTTTATTCCCATCCCTGAAACCAGTGGATTTGGGTCCTGGCAGGCAATCACAACCGTTTTAAAACCTTTGCTGATAATAAGATCCGAACAGGGCGGTGTTTTTCCAAAATGACTGCAGGGCTCCAGCGTTACATATAATGTACATTCGGAGGGTGATATATTTTCTGGTAAAACATTAATCGCGTTTACTTCCGCATGTGGACCTCCAAACTGTTCATGGTAACCACTTGCTACAATTTCGTCGCCCTGCACAATTATACAACCTACAGCAGGATTCGGACTCACCTGAGGCCATCCTTTTCGGGCAAGGTTAAGAGCCTCTTTCATATAATAATCGTGGTTCATATGGGAAGGTCTAAGTTACTGTTTTTTAACCTGCATTATTTATGCCAGCTTGTGTAATTTAAAAATACTCACGATTTTAGTTTATAATTCAGCCCCAATGAACAGGTTCTTCTCTGGTTTTTATACTTCTCCCTTTAAAGTTTATGCCGTTCTGGCAACTATTCCACTTCTTCTGTTTTTAAAAAGTCTGTATTACGACTTTTCTCCTATGGATGAACACTGGCTTATTACCGAGAATATCTTGTCTCTGAACGATTGGTCGAATCTCTTTCATAGCTTCAACAGAGAAATACAGAAGGTATACTTTCGCCCTGTTCTGATAGATACATTTGTAATAGATTACCAGATCGGGCGGTTAAACCCCTTCGTTTATCACCTAAGCAACATCATCTTCCACATTGTTGCTGTGATTCTGCTCTACAAACTTCTGCTCCGTTTGGCTATTGAAAATAAAGCCGCTTTTACATTGTGCTTAATCTTCGCCATCCATCCAATGGTTGTTCACGCTGTAACATGGATACCGGGGCGTAACGATGTATTGCTTTGTATTTTCTTTTTGACGAGCGCAATTTATCTTCTCAAATACATCGGTGAGAAAAAATCCATACAACTCTTTTTGCATTTTCTTTTCTTCCTGCTAGCCATGCTAACAAAGGAAACTGCCGTTGCTTTTCCACTCATTTTTCTTAGCATACTTCTCATTCGCTCCGAAAAGAAAAATCGCCTTCTCTTTCCTGCTATTTCATGGATTGTGGTTCTCCTTGTATGGTTCTATTTGCGACAACGCGTCCTTCAGGACATTTCAATGGAGTCAAAAGATTTCTTTTCGACACTGCTTACTTTTTCCCTTTCTTTAATTGCGTTCACCGGCAAAAGCCTCTTGCCCGTCTCACAATCGGTAACGCCAGTTATCGGAAATTCTCTGATCTGGTTAAACGCATTTATTGTTGTTGTTTTTGCGGTGTTATGTTTTGTTTTTGGCATTCGAAACAAAAAAACTGCCCTCTTGGGAATCATTACATTCTATGTCGTTTTATTCTTACCAGTATGGTTCGGATCTCAAACAACGCTGGGAGAACAATACGAACACAGGGCCTATACAGCATTGGTTGGTCTGATCATTTTTTTGAGCCAGGTAAATTTTAATTATAACTCCGCATTTTTTAAAACATTACTGGCTACGGTTTTTATATTCTTTATTTTCAAAACCCTTTATCGCCAGAATACTTACAAAACAGAGATAAGTTATCTGGATGAGGGAATTGAAGATTGCCCGCGGAATTATTTTTTCCATTCACAAAAGGGGATCCTCCTTTATTTTCAGGGGAATTTTGCAGAGGCTTTGCCTTGCATGGACAGGGCCATTGTGATCTATCCCGGACAGGCCAAGCTTCACAACAATCGCGGCAAAGTTCACTACGAACTTGGTCATAAAAAGGAAACTATTGACGATTATACCCTTGCCTTAAAATTGTCAAATTATAAAACATCAATTCATCTTGCTCGTTGCATGGCCTACAAAAAATTTGGCGAAATCGACAAAGCCAAGGATGATCTGGAAGATATTAAGAAAAGGGATCCAAAAGCGATTCCAATGGGATTGGAAAAAGAAATTAATACCCTTTGGCTGGAGCATAAAATACTGAAACTCGACGACCT
>JAEUTM010000320.1 GCA_016788025.1 Bacteroidia bacterium | reverse complement strand
ATGTTGGTCAAAAACTAACCGGAACCATACATTGTAACGGAATTGACTTCTGGATTGTAAGCCACGACACAACAAACCAGTTTTATTCCTATCTACTTACATCTACTGGTGTTAACCCGGTCCCAGTTATTTCTTCTGCAGGATCAACATATTCCATATTTCCAGAGCTAGGTATGCGAGGTCAAATGAAAATCTCTCCGAATGGCGGAAAATTAGCGACTGCAATCTATCAAACGTCGACGTTAAGTAATAATTCTTTTGAGCTTTTTGATTTTGATAATAGCACCGGTATTGTAGCTAATCCGATTTCGCTTTTGAATGGGGACAAAGGGGCATACGGTTGTGAATTTTCAGCCGACGGATCGAAATTTTACGGTAATAATGCATATTATTCGACACCCATCAGTCCCAGAATTTATCAGTGGGATCTTTGCGCTGGTTCTGCTTCGGCAATAGTTGCTTCGCAAATGACTATAGCAGCGAACGCCCCTGCTTCAGCAAATTTCGGTGCTATGCAACTTGCTCCCGATGGAAAAATTTACATAGCAAGATATAATCAACAATTCCTTGGGGTTATTAATAGTCCAAATTCATTAGGTAGCGCTTGTAATTATATTGATCAGGGACAATCAGTAGCGTCAAGCACGGTTCAATTAGGCCTCCCGAACTTCATGACTTATATGTTATTACAACATGTATCTCCCGGGCCATTCACCTATACAGCGAGTCCAAATTTTGGCTGCCAGACAGCACAGTTTACAGCGCCTCCTTCGGTGCAAGTGGGTTCAGTTATTGCCTGCTCGAGCGCTGGTTATTCTTTAAGCTCTGTAAAGTGGGATTTTGGAGACCCTTCGTCGGGGTTGGCTAATACAAGTACCCAGATAAATCCTACGCACACTTTCAGTCAATTGGGCACCTATACCACGCAATTAATTTTGTATTATACCTGTGGAGGCGGCACAGATACGATAAGGCAGACGGTTAATATAAACCAGCTCTGTATTTCTTTATCGAGCCAATCCATTACCTGTTCCAGCCTTGGTTCGGCAACTGCAAACATTTCAAATGGCATTGGCCCTTTTTCATACACATGGCAACCAGGCAATCAAAACACACAGGTTGTTACAGGTCTTGCACCTGGTACTTACACAGTCATTGTGCACGACGCAGGAAGCGGGGTTACCTCACAAACCACAACCACTTTTAACTCCTTAATTCCTCTTACCGGTAATTTAAGCAATAGTGGTAGCATTGCCTGCAACGGCGCCAGTACAGGCACAGCGGCTTATGCAAACATAGCGGGAGGTTCGGCCAATCAACAGTATTTTTGGTCAAATGGTCTCACAACATTTACTTCCACATCGTCTTCTTACACAAATGTAAGCGCTGGTACCTGGACCTCTCAAGTGACAGATGTTTTAACGGGCTGCCAGATTTACAGCGTGTTTACAGTGAGCCAACCGCCGGCCCTAACACTAAATATTTCTGCAGCTTCACCCACAAGTTGTGTTAACAGCAGCATTACACTCAGCTCTACGTTAAGCGGTGGCAGCGGGGGCTATACCTATACCTGGTCTAACGGTTCGCAAAGTCAGCAGGCTGTGATAACTGAAACGGTCTCCGGCATTCATACCTATACTTTAACAGGTTCTGATATCAATAGTTGCAGCGTAAGCAACACCATCCAGGTTAACATCATACCTTTGCCCTCCCTCAGTGTTAGTGATGTATCTATATGCCCTCTGGAGGTAGGAACGCTATATGCAAATGGCGCAAGCTCCTACACCTGGGTTTCGACTACGCTCAACGCGACGGGCAGTTTTTTCAGTGACTCGCCAACAGTCAGCACGCAATATACTTTAGCCGGAACTGCGCAGTCCTGTACCGCTTCGGTTACAGCCAGTATTATTTTAAAACCCTTGCCATTTATTTCAATCGCGGCTTCAAGTCCACTGTGTGAAGGAGAGGATTTGCTTTTAGCGGCCTATGGAGGTACATCTTACGCCTGGGCGGGACCAAACAACTTTACATCCCGCGCGCAAAGTCCACAGATCTTACAATCACAAATTGTAAATACGGGTGTTTACCAGGTTACAGTAACAGGCGCCAATAGTTGTACCGCGGCCACACAGGGAACGGTATTGATCAACGCTACACCAACAATAACGGTCTCACCAAATGTTACGGTGTGTTCATCTCAGACTTTAAATCTAAGCGCAAATTCGGTTGCCGGCTCTAATTATTTCTGGACAGGCCCACAGAGCTTTACATCCTCAACACAAAATCCTCTTCTCAGTAATTTTTCTCAAACGGGGCTGATGAATTACACCGTGAAAGTAACAAGTCCGCAAAATTGCACAAATACAGCTGTAAGCAGTGCAAGCGTCGTTCCTCCCCCAAATCTGAACATCTCTTTAAGCAGTGCTAGTTTGTGCGCTCTTGCATTAAACGGTTCTCCAAATTCTATTACGCTTACTTCCAGCGGAGCAAACACTTATACTTTAATTACACCACTTCATATTACCAGCACCAGTCCAACCGGGCCCATTTCACCCATCAGCACGCAGCCGCCATTTAGCACAGGCGTTGCAACCGCTACGCTCTTTGGTTCCAACGGCATTTGCACAGAATCTCTTACAGCTACGTTCAATGTCATTCCAAACCCAAGTTTAACGGTCACTTCGCCAACGCCAGTGATTTGTGCGGGAGAAAGTTTTACCTACACCAGTCATGGAGCTGCATCGTATACCTGGGGGCCCAACTCTCCAAACCTAACAACTTACAGCGTGGGGGAGATTGCCGTGGTGAATCCAAGTATTAATTCTGTATTCTCGGTAATGGGAGGAAGCCTTGGTTGTTACAGCGCTATAAAAGTTTTAACACTTACAGTATATCCATTGCCAGAGGTTAAGATCAATCCCATAAGCCCGGTTATTTGTCTGAAGAACTCCACCTTGCTGGAGGCGGGAGGTAGCGGAACAAGCTTTACCTGGGCGCCATCGCTTGGGCTGAGTGGTATTTTTGGAAATACAGTGATTGCAAGTCCCCTGGCTACCCAGGAGTACACACTTGTTGGTTCGGCGAATAATTGTACGAGCTCCGCTGTGATAACCGTTGCGGTGTTGCCGCTTCCAAATCCGGGCATTACCCTAAACAAAACAATGGCCTGCTTAAATGAAGAAATTGTTTTCACCGGTTACGGCGGTACACTCTACCATTGGTCTGGGCCGTCGCTTTTTGACACACGGGTAAATCCATTAAAAATCACGGCTGACAATGCTTTCAGAGCCGGAACTTACACACTGACTGTAACCGACGAAAATGGCTGCAAAGCTTCGCAAACTGCTTCGATCGGCATCTATGAGCAACCGGAAGGTTATTTAAAAGGCGCCATGGAAGGCTGCGTGCCTTTTTCATCGGAATATCATTTTCAACGAGCCTACAATGCGTCGGATAACATAGTAGCAAGCTGGATCATCGAGAGGCAACATATGCCTCAAGAGAAGTTCTTTTATTCTTTCACCAGCCCCGGAGAATACTCGATCACCGGGCAATACCTCGATACGTTAACGCATTGCGTGAACACACAACATTATATTGTTAAAGCCCTCCCGAGACCAAAAGCAAACTTTAGAACAGAACCCGAAAAACCTGTAGAGAACGCAGAGGCAGCGCAATTCATAAATACTTCGGAAGGAGAAAACGTAACGACGTACAATTGGTACTTTTTTAACAACGAAGGGCCTCAATCTCAGCAAAAGAACACCAGTTACCAATTTGCAGATCCCGGAACCTACCTGGTGGCGATGGAAGTGACGAATGCTTACGGCTGTAAGGACACCATTTTAAAACGAATTGAAGTGCAGGAAGATTTTACCTTTTTTGTGCCTAATGTTTTTACCCCCAACGGAGACGAAAGGAACGAAGTCTTCCTTCCAATCATACGGGGCATAAAACACTATGAGATGAGTATCTTCGATCGCTGGGGAGCAAGACTCTTCCATACACAAGACCTTAGCCAGGGTTGGGACGGAGTTTTTGCCGGGCAGGAGTGTAAACAGGATACCTATGTCTGGAAGATCAGTCTGTCTACAAAAAGCGGAATTGAGAAGGTTTATAGCGGGGCTGTGTTGTTAACGCGGTAAGTTTATTTCACCAGATTATGCTCTTTCAAATTCACAAGCATATTCTCCACAAGTTTCGGAAGATCGTATTTCACTTTCCAACCCCAGTCTTCGCGGGCTCTCGAGTCGTCGATGCTTTTTGGCCAGCTGTCGGCAATGGCCTGACGGAAATCCGGCTTATAAGAGATCTTAAATTCAGGAATGTGTTTTTTTATTTCGTTGGCAATTTCTTTCGGACTGAAACTTATTCCGGAAAGGTTATAGCTGCCACGGATCTTCACTTTTTCAGCAGGGGCCTGCATGATCTCAATCGTTGCACGAATGGCATCTTCCATGTGCATCATAGGAAGCGTAGTGTTTTCACTCAGGAAACATTCATATGAAGCTGTCTTTAATGCTTCGTGGAAAATATGAACGGCATAATCTGTCGTGCCTCCGCCCGGAGCGCTTTTCCAGCCAATAAGACCAGGATAACGCAAACTTCTTGCGTCTACACCGTGTTTCTGGAAATACCACTCGCACCAGCGCTCGCCGGCCTGTTTGCTGATACCATAAACAGTTGATGGTTCCATAACAGTATATTGCGGGGTGTTCTCGCGCGGTGTGGTAGGACCAAACACGGCTATTGAACTAGGCCAATAAACTTGTTTAATGTATTTTTCTTTAGCAAGGTCTAAAACATGGAATAAACTCTCCATGTTAAGTTTCCAGGCCGACATAGGCTTTTGCTCACCGGTAGCTGACAAGAGCGCTGCGAGGTGATAGACCTGTGTGATCTTGTGTTTTTTTACGATGCCGAACAATGCGTCTTTATCCAACGCATCCATTTGTTCGAAGGGATTATTCTTAAAACTTTCGGTCGGTTTAAGATCTGTTGGCACCACATTTGATGCGCCCCAAATCTTTGATAAATTCTCTGTTAATTCTAATCCGATCTGGCCGCCGGCCCCTATGATCAGTACCTTTTCCCCTGTGTTCGCCATGACTTAAATCAGCTGATTTTTAGCAACAATTTTGTATCTTTGCAAACGTAAAAAGAATTTTTGATTTAATGAGTTTTTGAGTTTTAGATTTATTGCTAAATTCTAAAATTCAAAAAATCAAAAATTTCGGCGATAATATAACCTGCAATTATTTTTATCACATGTTATTGGTAAACAGAGAAGACAAAAACGTTCTGAAGCAACGTTTAAAAGAAGAGAACATTCAGCGGAAAACGATTTCTTTTTACCGCTATGTAAACATCCCCGAACCTCAAAAGTTAAGAGACGAACTCTATAAGGCATGGAGTGAGTGGAACTGTTTTGGCCGGATTTACCTGGCTCACGAAGGTATTAATGCACAAATGAGCGTTCCGGAAGAGCATTGGGATGCTTTCGTAAAACACCTTCACAATATCGCATTTTTTAAAGATGTGCCGTTTAAACATGCCGTAGACGGAAACGGTAAATCCTTCTACAAGCTAATCGTAAAGGTGCGCGAGAAGATTGTGGCTGACGGAATTAACGATCCCGATTTTGACCCGGCTAATACGGGAAGTTACCTGGATGCAAAAGGATTTAATGAAGCCATTGCCGACGAGAATACCATTGTGGTGGATATGCGTAATCATTACGAAAGTGAAGTGGGTCGTTTCGATCGCGCCTTTTGTCCCAATGCCGATACCTTTCGTGAGGAGTTGCCAATGGTTATTGATC
>JAEUTM010000535.1 GCA_016788025.1 Bacteroidia bacterium | reverse complement strand
TATTAAGTTTTTGATTTTTTGATTTTCAGAATACTTCTACAAATCAAAAATTGAACAAATCAAAAAATAACGACATGTCAAAAGAAATTATTAAAAGAACGAAGCTTGAAATTGCCAGGCAGCCTGAAGGAATTGAAGGACCTGGTTTTTTTGCTACCAAGGTAGACGATGTGATAGGAATGGCCCGTGCAAATTCATTATGGCCACTCCCTTTTGCTACCTCATGTTGTGGGATTGAATTCATGGCTACCATGGGCTCACACTATGACCTTGCGCGTTTTGGAATGGAACGTTTAAGTTTCTCTCCACGCCAGGCAGATCTTCTGATGGTAATGGGGACTATCGCTAAAAAAATGGGACCAACACTTCGCCAGGTTTACGAACAAATGGCGGAACCTCGTTGGGTCCTCTGCGTGGGAGCTTGTGCCTGCAGTGGTGGAATTTTCGACACCTACAGTGTACTTCAGGGTATTGACAGAATTATTCCTGTAGATGTTTACGTGCCAGGTTGTCCTCCTCGTCCTGAACAGATTATAGACGGAATACTTAAAATCCAGGAACTGAGTAAAAATGAATCCGGCCGTCGTCGTAATTCACCAGAGTATAAAGAATTAATGAACAGCTTTGGCATTGAATAGCATGAGCAAAGAACATTTTGATAAATTGAATGAGCGTTTAAGTGCGGAATTCTCTGGCGCCATCGAATCAGCAGAATTGCTGTACAACTTCCCGGTATTTACCATTAAACACGATAAGGTGCATGATGTTCTGAAATTTCTGAAAGAGGACAACGAACTTAATTTTCATTTTCTCACAGACCTTACAGGCATGCAAACCGCTGATGAAAAACAACTCGGGGTTATTTATCACTTGCATAACATGCCTAAGAACATTCGGGTGAGGATCAAAACTTTTTTTGATATCAACAAGCCTGAAATTCCGACTGCAACGGACTTGTGGCCTGGAGCAAACTGGATGGAACGCGAAACGTATGACTTCTACGGAATAAAATTTAAAGGCCATCCAAATCTGGTAAGGATCCTGAATGTGGATGAAATGGATATCTTTCCGCTTCGCAAAGAGTATCCTCTCGAGGATCAGACAAGAGAAGACAAAGAAGACAAAATGTTTGGAAGATAAAAGAAGTAAGAAATTAGATTTCAGATTTAAGAACATTAAAATCTTAAATCTCAGATCTCAAATCTCAGATCAAAAATGAGTAAAAAAGAAAATACTGTAACACCTCCGGCAGATACCATCGAAAAAGAGTATACCACTCTGAACCTCGGTCCAACGCATCCTGCAACGCACGGAATTTTTCAGAACGTGTTGAAGATGGATGGTGAGATTATTCACGACGCTGTTCCAACGATAGGATATATTCATCGCGCATTTGAAAAACTTGCTGAGCGCCGCCCTTATGCACAGATCACGCCTATTACAGATCGCCTGAACTATTGTTCTTCCCCTATCAATAATATGGGGTGGCATATGACAGTTGAAAAACTGATTAATGCCAAACTTCCAAAAAGGGCTGAGTATCATCGGGTAATCATTATGGAGTTGTCGCGTATTGCCGACCACATTATCTGTAATACAATTATAGGTCAGGATACAGGCGCCACAACCGGCTTCCTTTACCTGTTCCAGTGGCGTGAGCACATTTACGATATTTTTGAAAACATTTGTGGAGCCAGGTTGACAACTAACATTTGTCGTATCGGCGGATTCGACCGCGAATGGAGCAAAACTACATGGGATAAAATTCACGCCTTTATGGAAGGATTTCCAAAAGCATTGGATGAGTTTAACGGGCTGCTCGAACGTAACAAGATCTTTATGGACCGCACAATTAACTGCGGGCCGATAAGTGCTGAAATGGCCCTTCAGTACAGCTTTACAGGACCAAACCTTCGTGCTGCGGGCGTTGATTACGACGTTCGCGTTGCAACGCCATATTCATCTTACCAGGATTTTGATTTTGTTATTCCTATCGGTACTCAGGGCGACACTTACGATCGTTTTACAGTTAGGCAGGAAGAGATGAGGCAGTCGATGAGTATCATCAGACAGGCAATTAAAAATATGCCTGCCGGGGAGATGCACGCAGATATTCCTGACTTTTTCCTCCCTCCAAAACAAGAGGTATACAATAATATGGAAGCGCTTATCTATCACTTTAAAATCGTGATGGGAGAGACAGATGTTCCGAAGGGAGAAGTATATCACTGTGTGGAAGGCGGAAATGGAGAGTTAGGATTTTATCTGATCAGCGACGGAGGAAGAACGCCATTCCGTCTGCATTTCAGAAGACCTTGTTTTATTTATTACCAGGCTTATCCGGAAATGATCAAAGGAAGTATGTTGAGTGATGCGATCATTACAATGAGTAGTATGAACGTTATCGCCGGAGAGTTAGACGCATAAAATTGTTTAAGATAATTTTAGATGATGATCCCCCTTCAGCATTTAAAATTCAAAATTTAAAATTATTACACGAAAATGGGTTCACAAGTTCACGGAACGCAGCATTTTGATAAGGCCAAAAGGACTGAAATAAAATTCAGTGAGGAAGCAATGGCTACGGTGCAAAAGATCATTTCGCATTATCCTGCGGAAAAAAGAAAATCAGCTATGCTGCCGGTACTTCATGTTGCGCAGGCAGAATTTGGCGGCTGGTTAAGTCCCGAAGTAATGGACTACGTTGCAGAGATTTTAAGAGTCAAACCTATCGAAGTTTTCGAAGTGGCTTCCTTTTATACGATGTATAATCTGAAACCAGTTGGCAAATGCGTTCTCGAAGTTTGCCAGACAAGCTCTTGCTGGTTGAATGGTGCTGAAGATATTGTGAAGTACATCGAGAAAAAACTTGACATTAAAGTGGGTGAAACCAGCAAAGATGGAATGTTTACTTTGAAAGTGGCTGAATGTCTCGGCTCCTGCGGAACTGCACCAATGATGCAATGTGGGGCCAGCTTTCACGAGAATCTCACTTACGAAAAAGTAGATAAAATTCTTGAAGGATATCGGGCAGACGGAAAACAGAGAAATTACACAGACTTAGATTATAAAAACACATTGTAACATCCTGCGCAATGGGAAGAAAACTCTTAATACATAACGACAAAGTTCCTGGAATCAATACACTGGCGGTGTATCGCGCGAATGGCGGATATGCGTCAGTAGAAAAGGCATTGAAAGGCATGACTCCCGATCAGGTAACCGAAGAAGTAAAAAAATCGGGTTTGCGCGGACGCGGTGGAGCCGGGTTTCCAACCGGAATGAAATGGAGTTTTCTTGCAAAACCGGAAGGTGTTCCACGTTACCTGGTTTGTAATGCTGACGAGTCGGAGCCGGGAACATTTAAAGACCGTTACCTGATGGAGAAAATCCCTCATGCCTTAATTGAAGGAATGATCACTTCATCTTATGCCCTGGGAGCAAAAACGTCTTACATCTATATACGTGGAGAATATTTTTATGTAGCACGTATTTTAGAACAAGCGATTGAAGAAGCTTATGCAGCTGGCTGGTTAGGAAAAAATATTTTAGGCACTGATTTTTCACACGATTGTTATGTGCAAGTTGGTGGCGGAGCCTATATCTGCGGTGAAGAAACCGCTCTCCTGGAATCACTTGAAGGCAAGCGTGGTAATCCGCGTATTAAGCCTCCATTCCCTGCAGTTGCAGGTTTATGGGGTTGTCCAACGGTTGTAAATAACGTTGAAACAATTGCAGCGGTTTGTCCTATTGTAATGATGGGTGGAGAAGAATATGCAAAAATAGGAATTGGAAAATCTACCGGAACGAAACTTATTTCTGCTTCCGGACATATCAACAAGCCTGGTGTTTATGAAATCGAACTAGGAATAAGTGTTGAAGAATTTATTTATAGCGAAGAATACTGCGGTGGCATTCGTAACGGCAAAAAATTAAAGGCTGTTGTTGCCGGGGGTTCTTCTGTTCCCATTCTTCCAGCCGATCTTATCCTTAAAACAGCCAAAGGAGAAACCCGTTTAATGACATATGAAAGTCTTGGTGACGGTGGTTTCCAGACAGGAACCATGTTGGGATCGGGTGGATTTATTGTAATGGATGAAGACACCAGTATCGTAAAAAATCTTTTCACCTTCGCTCGTTTTTATCATCACGAATCATGTGGACAATGTTCTCCGTGTCGTGAGGGTACAGGTTGGATGGAAAAGATCTTAAAGAAGTTTTTGAATGGTACTGCGACAGAAAGCGACGTTGACTTGTTATGGGACATCCAAAGTAAAATAGAAGGAAAAACTATTTGTCCTTTGGGAGAGGCAGCAGCCTGGCCAGTTGCGGCGGCGATCCGCCATTTCAAACATGAGTTTTTGGAAATTGCAAAGAGTAAAAAATTCGTGGATGTTAGTCACTATAACAGGTTAAATAAAATTCTCAACTAAATTTTTGACTAAAAGGATGAAAGCAGTCATACAAAATAAAATAAAAGTTGTCGCAGCAAATGCGCTGACTTTATTTTTGTGTATGCTTTTGATTGGTTCCTGCAAAAAGAAAGATAAGGAAGTTGAGCCTGAGACACAGAGTCAAAGTACCCCGCAACCAGCATCAATCAGCGCTATGATTAACGGAAAGACCTGGACACCAGTCACATATACGGCGATTCTAGCCGTTGACATAGAGGAAAAAATCTCTGCACTTAGCTTTGTTTCGCAAACAGCAACGGAGAAAATATCCGTTGAAGTTTTTTATGATGGAGTTCTTACTGCACCACAGACTGGTAATTTTACTAACGAGGATGCGGCTTTTGTTTCTTATAACAGGTTAGATGTTTTCAGAATTTATGACAATAAGGATGCTGGTTTTAATGTGAATTCGTCGAGCGCTACATCGAAAACTTTTTCCGGATCATTTAGTTATTTAGGTGTAACAAATGTGGGCACCAATAATCAAGATACTGTTGAGATCACAAATGGAACGTTTAAAAACATTCCATTTACTATAGTTAATGAGGATTTATAACATAACGAGCATTTTAAATATTAAATGAAAGTAACAATAGACGGAAAAGAAATTGACGTACCTAAGGGAACCACAATTCTTCAGGCAGCACGTATGATCGGGGCTGAGGTTGCTCCTCCTGCCATGTGCTACTATTCCAAATTAAAAACCAGTGGTGGATATTGCCGCACCTGTATCGTTAAAGTAACTCAGGGAAGTACAGCAAATCCAAATCCTATGCCTAAACCGGTTGCATCATGCAGAACTGAGGTAATGGATGGTATGGTGGTAGAGAATTTCACAAATGCAGAGGTTCTGGAAGCACGTAAAGGTGTTGTTGAATTTTTATTAATCAATCATCCTTTGGATTGCCCTGTTTGTGATCAGGCTGGTGAGTGCAGTCTTCAGGATCTTGGATACGGTCACGGCTCTGTAAAAACGCGCTACGAATTCAAACGCCGTGAATATGAGATGATCGATATCGGCGATAAGATCAAATTGCACATGAACCGTTGTATCCTTTGTTACCGTTGTGTGAAAACTGCGGATCAGATCACCGACAATCGTGTACACGGTGTAATTGCCCGTGGAGATGCTTCAGAGATCTCGACGTATATCGAAAAAATTATTGACAACGACTTTTCCGGGAATGTTATTGACGTTTGTCCTGTTGGAGCGTTAACAGATAAAACATTCCGCTTCAAACAACGGGTATGGTTTACCAAACCTGTTGACGCACACCGTAACTGTGATAAATGTTCAGGAAAAACACGCGTTTGGTTAAAAGGAGAAGAAGTCGTTCGGGTGACTGCACGTAAAGACCAATGGGATGAGGTAGAAGAATTCATTTGTAACTCATGTCGCTACGAGCACAAAAAAACGAGTGATTGGGTAATTGAAGGGCCGTCGCCGGTGACGCGTGCGTCGGTAATTTCGCAGAATCATTATCAGCATCTGAACGAATTAAAGGTTCAGATCATGAAACAACAAGAAGCACTTGGCTTTATGCCATTGGATAAAAAACCGTAGACAAAAGAACTATGTTAGAATTTATCATTTATAAATCAATTATCTGTGTTGCGATCTTCGCGATTTCATTGGGAATTGCAGCCTATTCTACCTGGTGGGAACGTAAATTCGCCGGTTTATTGCAGGATCGCTGGGGACCAAGTCGCGCGGGTGTTTGGGGACTTCTTCAACCCCTGGCTGACGGTGGTAAAATGTTGTTCAAAGAAGAGATCATTCCAAATGTCTCTAATAAGTTTTTATTCATTCTTGCTCCAGGATTATTTATTGTAACAGCTATTATGGCCGGAGTTTTGATTCCCTGGGCGCCGGCAGTTACGATTAACGGAGTGAGTTATGCAATTCAGGTATCTGATGTAAACGTTGGAGTTATATTTTTATTAGGTGTTACGTCTGTTGGAGTTTACGGGATTATGATTGGCGGTTGGTCGTCCAACAACAAATACTCTTTGTTAGGAGCCATTCGTGCTTCTGCTCAGATGATCAGCTATGAATTGGCGATGGGCATTTCGCTTATTGCTTTGATCATTACAGCAGGCGGTACTTTAAGCTTCAGTGAAATTGTTGCTGGTCAGGATGCTGGTGTTGCAAACGTAGTATGGCAGCCACTTGGATTTTTGATCTTTTTTGTGTGTGCACTTGCAGAAACGAATCGTGCACCTTTCGATCTTGCAGAATGTGAAACAGAACTTGTTGGAGGATATCATACCGAATATTCTGCTTTTAAACTCGGGTTATTTTTATTCGCTGAGTACATTAATATGTTTGTGTCTTCAGCTGTAATGGCAGGTTTTTATTTTGGAGGATACAACTTCCCTTTTGCCGCAGAACTTTATTCTGCAATGGGATTAGAGCAGGGGTCATGGATCATTAGCTTAATCGGTTTCGGGGCTTACTTTACAAAAACATTGATTTTTATTTCTGTGTTTATGTGGATCCGCTGGACAATCCCGCGCTTCCGATATGACCAACTGATGAACCTTGGATGGAAAGGATTATTGCCCTTATCGCTTTTGAATCTTGCAATAACAATAGCAGTTGAATATTTCAGAGGGAACATTAAGTTTTAAAAAGGAATTATCATGCAATTAACCAACAGAAGCAAAGTCGTATCAGAAAAAAAGCAAAGCTTTGCAGAGAAGATATACCTGCCGGCGATCCTGAAAGGTATGGCCGTGACCTTTAGTCACCTTTTTAAAAAGAGGCCAACTATCATGTACCCGGAGAAGAAACGTGACATTGCACCGGTTTATCGCGGACAACACGTTTTGAAGCGTGATGAGAACGGAGCGGAACGTTGCACTTCTTGTGGAATGTGTGCCGTTGCCTGCCCTGCGGAGGCAATTACCATGGAAAGCGCTGAGCGCAAGAAAGGAGAAGAGAGCTTGTACAGAGAAGAAAAATACGCTTCCAAGTATGAGATCAATATGCTTCGTTGTATTTTCTGCGGACTTTGTGAAGAGGCTTGTCCAAAAGAAGCAATCTTTCTTACTGACCGGTTAGTTCCAACTGAATTTGAGCGCGACGATTTTATTTACGGTAAAGATAAGCTGGTTGAAAAAATGAATGATCGTATAGATGTTACAAAACGACAGACACCTGAGGTATTGGAGTTTAAAAAACGTCCGGGATTAAAACACAATGAACTATTCTCTGGAAAATTAGATAAAGGGAAACACTAAAAATTTAAAAGTTTAGATTTAAGAAGTAAAATTTGTAAAATGATTTCAGATGTAGGATAATAAAAATCTTAAATCTTAAATCTTAAATCAAAAAATAAATATGTTAGGTTATACAATTACGCAGTGGATTTTCGGAATACTTTCTTTTATGGCAATAATGTTTGCCTTGATGGTGGTATTCAGTCGTAATCCGGTTAACTCGGTGCTTTACCTGGTTCTTACCTTCTTTTGCATCGCTGGCCATTATCTTTTATTAAACTCTCAATTCCTGGCGGTGGTGCATATAGCTGTGTATGCGGGCGCGATTATGGTTTTATTCCTGTTCGTTATCATGCTTATGAATCTCAATCAGGACACAGAACCGCAAAAGACCATGCTTTCCAAAGTTATAGCAGGAGTTATTGGTGGATTATTGTTGATAGTTCTGGTAGCTGCATTTAAAGGAACTGAGCAATTACAACTTCAACAGTACGGACACTCGGAAATCGGACTGATTAAAAATCTCGGTAAAGTGTTATTCCACGAATACCTTTTCCCTTTTGAAATTGTTTCAGTGTTGTTGTTAGCAGCTTTGGTAGGCGCAATTATGATTGGTAAAAAAGAAATTAAATAAGTGAGATCTTAGATTTAAGATTTGAGTTAATGAAAAAAGAAGATTTAAAAGACAGAACAAAACGATTTGCAGTTGATACTATTCGTTTTGTGAATTCTCTTCCGAAATCGAAGGCTAACGATGTTATTTCATACCAGGTGTTGAAATCGGCTACTTCAGTTGCCGCTAATTATAGAGCTTGCTTGCGTGGCAGGTCGACTTCTGAATTTATTTCAAAAATGAACATCGTACTTGAGGAAGCCGACGAGTCTCTATTTTGGTTCAAAATTATAGAAGAAACAAATGAAAGGTTGGAAGGTGAAAAATTGAAAATGCTTTTAAAAGAAAGTGACGAATTAACAGCGATATTCACGGCCTCTCTCAAGACAGCTCGAAAAAATCTAACTTCTAAAATCTAACTTCAAACAATGATCAACGGTATATCTATAAACATGTATTTAATGCTGAGCACTGTAATTTTTATTATTGGTGCTATAGGTGTTATGGCAAGAAGGAACACAATTATTCTTTTTATGTGCATCGAATTAATGCTCAACGCGGTTAACCTTTTGCTGGTAGCTTTC
>JAEUTM010000316.1 GCA_016788025.1 Bacteroidia bacterium | reverse complement strand
ACTTTTGGCTTTACACGTCCCGCGCCATGCATGGCATAACCTACCACACGGGAAGAATTTTTTGCTCCGAGATAGGCTGCGATTGCGCCGTAGCTGGTTACGCGACCTTTTGGAATCAAACGCACAACCTGGTATACCATCTCGAAAAAGTCTTTTGACATAAACAGTTCTTTCTCAATTCCAAATGTATCAATTTAGGCCTGGATAAAAGGTTGTTTAAATCTAAATTATTTTTTCTGCTGTTCAGCCATCATTCCGTCGTAACGTTTTTGCATCTCTTCGTAGCTAACATCTTCTATGTGAGTTGCAACAATCCAGCTATGGCCAAAAGGATCTAACAAACTTCCTGAACGATCTCCATAAAACTGATCCTTTACGTCCATGCCTTTGTCAATTTTAGCTCCGGCCTCCAATGCCTGTTTAAAAAGTTTATCTACATCTTCGGTATAAATGCACAGTGAAGCGGGAGAACCGCCCAGTGTTTTGGGACTTTTATTACCCCACTCGGGCATTTCTTCCGCGAGCATAAAACGTGAATTTCCGATTTGGAGTTCTGCATGGCCAATCTTTCCATCCGGGCTGTTGAGACGGCCTATTTCTTTTGCATTAAAGGCATTTTTGTAGAAATCAATTGCTTTGTCGGCACCATTTACGGTGAGATAAACTGCAAGGCTGTGAAAGCCTTCCGGAATCGCTTTTACATTTTTCATGGTTTAAATTTTTATGTTAACAATAAGCATCTGCCGGAATTTTTATGCCAGAATTTAGACGGGTGCCCGGGTTTAAGCGGAATTTCCTTACAAGTTTAATAATTTTTTAAACTGCTCTTAAAAAAGTATCTTTGCGGCCTATGGAAAAACGTGTGAGAGTTAGATTCGCGCCTAGTCCAACAGGCGGTTTGCACATGGGCGGAGTAAGAACCGCTCTGTTTAATTATTTATTTGCCAAAAAACATGGTGGCGACTTTATTTTAAGGATAGAGGATACCGATCAAACCCGTTTTGTGGAAGGAGCGGAAGAATATATTATTAACGCGCTGAAATGGTGCGGTATTGCTCCAAATGAAGGAGTGGGTTTTGGTGACGGTCCTCATAAACCGTATCGCCAAAGTGAACGCAAAGAAGTAGGCATTTATAAAAAATATGCCGACCAATTGATCGCATCAGGAAATGCATACTACGCATTTGATACGGCTGAAGAGCTTGAAGACATGCGTAAACGCCTGGAGGCAGCCAAGGTTACCGCCCCACAATACAATGCCGTAACGCGTCAGAACATGCGTAATTCCCTGACTTTACCTGAGGACCAGGTGAAAAAATTATTGGAAAGCGGTGAAAAATATGTGATCCGTTTGAAAGTTCCGCGTAACGAAGAAATCCGTTTTCACGATATTATTCGTGGTTGGGTTACAGTAAACTCTACTCAGGTTGACGATAAAGTGCTTGTGAAAAGCGACGGAATGCCTACTTATCACCTGGCACACATTGTTGATGACATTGAAATGAAAATTTCTCACGCAGTGCGCGGCGAGGAATGGTTGCCAAGTGCACCAGCTCATATCTTAATTTACCGCTACCTGGGTCTGGAAAATGAAATGCCGAAACTAGCTCATTTGCCGTTGATTCTTAATCCCGATGGAAATGGAAAAATATCCAAACGTGAAGCGCGTTTTCCGGTGTTTCCATTAAGCTGGCAGGATCCGCGCGAAAAAGAACCTTACGTGGGTTACAAAGAAAGCGGTTATTACCCCGAGGCTTTCGTAAATATTCTGGCACTTTTAGGTTGGAATCCTGGGAACAACGAAGAGATTTTTAGCCTTGATGAACTGGCGAACTTGTTTGAGTTCGAACGCGTGAACAAAAGTGGAGCGAAGTTTGATCCTGAAAAAGCAAAATGGTTCAATCAGCAATATCTGCGTAAAAAGCCCGATTCAGAATTAGCCGAAGCCTTTAAACCTCTTCTTAAAGAAAAAGGTTTTGAACGTGATGAGGCTTTTATGATAGAATTCTGTAAACTGGTTAAAGAGAAAGTTCAGTTTGTGCATGAGTTCTGGGATCATGGAAAATATGTTTTTATCGCTCCTGATACATACGATGAAAAAGTAATGGCGAAAAAGTGGAACGAAAACAGTAAGGCCCTTTTCATGCGTGTGCTTCAAACCTTTGAGGGACTTAATACCTGGACGAGTCAAACCGCACATGAAGCATTTGAGAACCTGGTAAAGGAAACCGGAAAGATCGACCTGCAGTTATTGCGCGTACTTATTACAGGGGTTGCTGGTGGACCACATTTGTTTGATATGCTGGCTCTTATGGGAAAAGAAGAAGTGGTGAAACGTCTGAAAACGGCGCTTCAGAAATTCAACTAAAGAAATAATAACTTAAAAAGAAAAGCCGGCCTAAACATCAAGGACCGGCTTTCTTTTATACGCTAAACGAAAAGTGCCGTTAACGTTTAACGATCTTCCTGCAGACACTTCCTTTTTCACTGTTTAAGGTGAGGAAGTATACACCTTGAGGAAGCGATGAAATATCAAGGTCAGTGCGGTAAGTAGACTGAAAATTCTTGTCAAACACTTTTCTTCCAAGGGGGTCAACAATTGTTACCGAAGCGCTTTGGATGTTTTGATTCAATTCTATTTTCAGATTACCACTGGTAGGATTCGGAAACAGGTTTGCCTGCAAATTTTGTTCAGGTTTTATCAGGCCGGTGGTAACCGGTGGATTTACTGCAGGTGTACACATTGGCGCCTGATGTTGCTGGTAATAGTAACGTACATTTTTCACATCGCGTTGAACACACTGGTGAAAGCTTGTAATGGTATTTACACTGGCGGTATCCTGACTGAATACCACAGCATAACCCCATTCAATTTTACTATGCGCAGGCATTGAAAAAGGTCCGCTGCTCAAAAGTACCCGGCGATCTCCTGCTGTGTTGCCGGCGGTTCCTTCGGTCCATCCGGTTCCATTTTGAGGATCTCCGGGATACATGTAACTGCTTGGATTTGTCCCGCCATAGGCATCGCCACCTTGTGTAAAGGAGGTGCCGTCTTTCCAGTATCCCGACATGTAATTGTAATAATGGAGTGCTGTAGAGGGGTTTGTAGTTTGCGGAAGAAAAGATCCATAATTATTGTTGTAGTATGTGGTTTTATCCATCATAAAACGTTCACCAGCTTCATCAATGGTTCCGTCGTTATCATTATCTATTCCATCACTGCTGCATTTTGTAGGTAATAACATGAGACTTGATACCGGAGGTTTGTTTCCATAGCCTACGTAAGTACCTTGTGTTGGATCATTTGTTCCGTCGTTATAGATGTAAGCAAATTCGTTAACAGTATCCGTTCCAAGAAGATCGTTGGCAAAGTAGCCAACATCCACATCAGACCAGTCGGTTATAAATACATTGTTGTAACGGTTTGCACTTCTGTTATAAATGGTGTACAGATAAAAAGTGGTGTAGTTTATCGCTTGCATACTATCGTGTATGTTGGGATCAGAGAAAGCAAAAGAACGTTCATGGATTTCGAGCCCCATCGGAACACCCATGGATTCTGTATGAGAGCCGAAGTTGTCGTTGTAGATCGAAAGGATTTGCTGTTGCCCCTTAATAATGGGATAGTCGCCACTACCTGCCGGATCATAAATGCCATCTCCATTCACATCCATATATGGTGCCATTTGATGTTGGAAGTTTCCTCCCGCATTTCCCGGATAGCTGAGAATGTCGCCGGGAATTGTAAATGCCCCGGAAGCAACTTGTCCATTGTTGACAGCATTAACAAAAGCATTAATAGAGTCGCAGTCTATTTTCCATACTTTGTTGTAAGTGCTCATCAAGGTGCCGCTTACCGCCGTAGCGTTAGTCGTGTCAAGGGGACCCGGCCAGAAATCGGTTCCGCTTTGTTTATAAGTGTTTGCAGCAACATGCAGTTGACCTGACATATCAGTACCTCCTATCCAGATGCTGTTTGCAAACATGGCGTGTTTGCCGGATCCTGCCGGTACTTCATACGAAGGGCCCCAGTTTCCATAATAGTTCCAAAACTTATCGTTGGTAGAATTAATTCTGGCCCTCACCTGGTTCTTATCGAGCATCTTTGAGAAGGGAAAATTCTGACCAACAGAATTCAGGCAAATAAATGAGAGAAGTAAAAATAAATGTTTCATGATTGGGCTATTTGGTTAAGTAAAAGTATCATTACTCAAACCAGTTTAAAAAGCCTAATTCATTTTGG
>JAEUTM010000463.1 GCA_016788025.1 Bacteroidia bacterium | reverse complement strand
GTGATTACCAAGAAAGACATGACTAAAATGGAAATGGAGAAGTTTTTCTCTATCGAATTAAGAGATTATGTAAAAAACAATAACATCAACTCATTGTTGATCTGGTATGCGGGTCATGGTAAATACGTAAGTCCTACAGGTTACTGGGTTCCGTCTGACGGTAAAACCGACGACGAGTTCAGTTATTTTGGTATCAACAACCTAAAAGCAGCGATGCAGTCTTACGCAGGCAAATTGGTTCATACGCTTGTTATTACTGATGCTTGTGAGTCAGGCGCCACCTTCTTGATGGCAATGCGTGGCGGTGATGACGACAAACGTTGCGATAATTTTGAATTAACCAAAGCAAAATCCTCACAAGTTTTTACATCTGCGGGTTACGAACTTGCTTCTGACAACTCACAATTCACTAAAACATTCGTAAACTGTTTGAACAATAACGTAGAACCTTGTTTGCCGATTGAAAAAATCGTTAAGAAAGTAACCTCTGCAGTATCTCAGGCAGGTAATCAGGCGCCTAAATTTGGTAAGATTAAAGATCTTGAAGACGAAGGTGGAACTTATTTCTTCATCAAAAAGTAATTCAGTATTTGATTGTTTAATTTATGCCCATAAAGAAGTTAATACAATCCATACTTGTTTTATTTCCTTTTATACTCACTGCGCAAACCTACCACTTTGCCAATTATGGCGTAAAGGATGGGTTGGCGCAGTCCAATGTTTCCGGCATTATCAAGGATAGTGCCGGTTTTTTTTGGCTCGCCACCGACGGCGGCGTTTCCCGTTTCGACGGAAAACATTTCACGAACTATACGACTGAAGATGGTTTGGCTGACAATAATGTAAGCGCAATTTTTATTGACCGGGACAACCATATATGGCTTGGACATGAGAACGGTACACTTACCAAATACGATGGCAGAACGTTTACCGAAATCAAATCACGCTTACTTCCAAAAGACAAAAAAATATACGGCTTTTTCCAGGACCGAAGTGGAAGTTTATGGATTTCCACTGCAACCGCCGGGGTGATAAAAATTATGGACCCTTCGCGTGACGTGAAGGAAAAAATGCACATTAAAGTTTATTCTGGCAGAGACGGACTCAGTCAATACGTGTTCTCTACGTCTGAAGACAAGGAAGGGAATCTTTGGTTTTTGACAGATATCGGTATTAAGATCTACGACAAATCGACACATCAGTTTGATTTCTTCAGACCCCAGAACATGCCTTTAGGTCAAATTTCATATCTGACAAGCGACAAAGACCAAAATTTTTTAATGGGCACTACCAATGGCAGTGTTTACCGTTACAAAACAGATAGCAAAGAATTCGAAACCATTATCAGCACAGAACAAACCGTTAATTCAGTTCCGGGTGCTGGTCCAAATTTTATTTACACGATTCTGGAAGATAAAAAAGGAAATATATGGGCTTCAGGATCCAATCATGGGATTTACAGGTATAATAAGGTCAACAAGAGTTTCACCGCGTTTAATACCAGCAATGGTTTAGCCGTAAACAAAATCAAGTGCATTTATGAAGACAGTGACGGGAATATTCTTTTAGGTACCAACGGCGAAGGCCTGGAGGTTTTCTCGGGAGAGAAATTTGTTTCCTTCTCCAAAAGAAATGGACTGGCAGATAACCAGGTTTGGGCCATTTGCAAAGACAGACAAGGGAATTTCTGGTTCGGAACCAATGAAGGAGTTACTATTTACAATCCAAAAGCCCCTGCTGAAGAAGCTTACAGAAACATTGCCCAGGAACAAGGCTTACCTTCTAATAACATCAGAGCTATTGTAGGCGATAAATATGGAAATCTTTGGATAGGCACCTGGGGAGGCAAGGTTATAAAGTACGACGGCGCTCAGGGCCGATTGGTCTCAGTTCCTGTATTGAACGACATCGTGAATAACCTGGTTGCCTGTTTACTCGTTGACAAGAAAAACGTATTATGGATTGGTACCCTTGAAGGTATTGTACGTTATGATATCAATACGCAGTCGATTAAAACCATGCGTACGATTGATGGCCTTGTGGATAATGACATTTCCTGTCTATTTGAGGATAGCAAGGGGCAGATCTGGATTGGCACCAAGCAGAGGGGAATTACTGTGTATGACGGAAAAAATTACAAGAAGTTTAATCGTGAGAACGGGCTGAATTACGGAAGCGTTTCTTCTATTGCGGAAGATAATAAACACCATATTTGGATTGGTACCGAAGGCGGAGGCGCATTTGAATATGACGGCAAAACGTTTACCAGTCACAAAGCAAAGAATGGGTTATTGTCAGACTTTATCACGTTAATTAATCTTGATGCTAAAAATAATCTGTGGCTCGGGTCTAACAAAGGACTAAATGTGTACAATCCTCAAACCGCATCTTTTACTTCTTATACAGACGGTGACGGTTTTACCGGCGTTGAAACCAAACCCAGAGCTGTATACAATGACGATGAAGGCAATACATGGTTTGGAACGGTGAACGGGGCGTATAAGTACAATCCTAAAATGGACATTCGCCAGTCGACTCCGCCTTTAACCAAACTATTACAGTTCAGGGTAAATCTAAAGGACTATCCCGTAAGCAATGATATTGAACTTTCGTATAAAGAAAACTCGCTGACCTTTGATTTTGTTGGGATTTCACTTTCAAATCCTGATGGAATAACTTATAAAGTAAGACTTGAAGGCTATGAAGACGACTGGAGAATAGTGAAAAGTAATTCTGAAGTCTACTCGAACCTCCCGCATAACCGCTATACATTTCACCTGATTGCCTGCAACAGCAGTGGAGTATGCAGCGAGCCTATAGATATCAAGATCCGTATCA
>JAEUTM010000421.1 GCA_016788025.1 Bacteroidia bacterium | reverse complement strand
ATCTGTCCCACAACATTAAAAGATTCTACGTCGGGCAACATCTGGCAGTGACTTTCAATGTAAAGCTCGAGGTCAGCGTCTTTCGATAGAGCATTATGCAACACATCGGCGGCTTTGTAGCTGAGGGCAAGAGCAGGAACTTTTGTTTTAGAAATACTTGTATCGTAATGCATGTTGCCGGTGTGCGGCTCGTCGTCTGCGAGAGAACTCATACTCCTTATCACACAGGCTACTGCACCGTATTTTGCGGCATAACTTGCCCCTTTCACGCGATATGTCACTGCGTCACGATAGGCGTGCCCTGTTACTATATGAGTCTGATTAAAAGAAGCGCTGTAAAAAACAATTTTGCCTTTCAAATTTGCTGTGCCTAGTTTTTCCATTTCTTCGTAGCTTTTTACTTCTACAACTTTGGCCTTAATACCACTCGTACCAGTACCGACCGAACTACCTAAAGCAAGACAGTTTAAAGGTGTTTTCATTTTCAGAACCGAAGAACTTAATTCGCATTTTTCTTTTTGCCCACGCACCCAATGTGGCACCATGCATTTTTGAAGGATTACTGTGTCTGCACCGGCTTCATACATGGCCTTTTTTGCCCAGGCAACGGCACGTTCTGCCTGTGGACTCCCACTCAAACGATTACCGATCTTATTACATAAATACCCCAGGTTATTGTAGCAATTGCTGTTGCTGAGGTAATAATCGTATATTTTTTTTAAAGCGAGGGAGTCGGTATTTTGCGCGGTTAGGGCGCCTATGCAAATGCTCAGGAAAAAGCTAATAAATGTTTTCATGATTGGGATCTTAACGGATCACAATTTCATCAATTAATTTATAGCCACAAAATTTATTAATGTTAGTCACTATCTCTTCCTTGCGGAAAGACAATTCATGTTTAAGCGCTGCATTTGTTAGTGTTACGAAAATTACGCGCTCATTAAAAGAGATTTCACTGGTATTGTTAGCGATAACTTCCCCTACAATATCCTTCCATCCGTTTTTCACAGAAAATCTCGACAGCTTTACATCAAGCTTCTCCTGCTTAAAAAGCTGGTTAATGGCATCGCCTAATTTTATGAGGTTGTTTTTTTTGGCCATTTAGTATGGTGTTCAGGACTTATTGCCTTCCTTAACTAACTTTCCCGTCTTTTACGTAAATATAATGGAAAAAGCCAAGCATGTAACGGCCATCCGGGGGCAGTTTTCTGTTCAGGAAAACCTTATCCCCAACTTCAATATCTTTCCCGGCAAGTTCAATAATAATTTGTCCCTGTTTGGTATCAAATATCTGGGTGGGTATTTTCGGATTTGGTTTGTAGATATGCTCGGCTTCTAATTTTTTTTCGTGTTCTGTTTTTTCGGTCTCTGCCTTGAGTTTGAACTCCTCTTCTATTCCGAGTTCTTTTCTGAGCCTTGCAATTTCTTCTCTTAGTTCCTGATTTTCTTTTTCAATATTATGTTCTTCTCTGTCTTTTTTACCCGAGTATTCAACAATGGTGTCATCAGACAAAAACACGCCGGTAAAAAAACTGGTCTTAGCCCAGGACTCATGAAGATTGCCTTTTTTATCGTAGTATTTGATTTTATATATGGACTCTTTATCCTCGCCAAACCATCCCTTCCCAAAAGGCTGCCAGTCTTCCTCTACCAATTCCCCTCCTTTTGATTCAATGTAATCCTTAATTCTTGTTTTATTGCCGGAAACTGAATAGAGGCCCAGACCAATTACTGCGATAACGAAAAAGATAAACATGGGTGATTTTCTTTTAATTTCTATAAGCCTTTATCGCTCTGGCATTTTAAGTATTACTTTATGTCACAAGAGATTTCTCCAAACATTCCGGGCGTTGGATTCGTGTCCAGGTATTTATTTACACAGGTCTGATATCCTTGTTTGGAGTCCTTTGCTTTTATCTTGAATTCAGTTTCATCCAGAATCTCAAGATTGGCACCTGTTTTCTTGCAGCTACACGTATAATTGCGTTTGCAGGAAATACAAAGCAACAAGATCATTAAGAATGTAAATTGTTTCATGCCTGGAATTTTAAATGTTATTTTACTTTTCTGACTTCCCTGCTTCCTTTGATAACCTTTTCCTTTAAAGTGTCTTTAAATTTTATCATTTTTTTCAGCAGCGTTTTATCGGAGCTGGCGATAATCTGGGCAGCAAGGATGCCTGCATTTTGCGCTGCATTTACAGCTACCGTGGCAACAGGGACGCCATTTGGCATTTGCACAATACTTAACAAGCTGTCCCAACCATCAATACTATTACTGCTTTTTACAGGCACTCCAATTACAGGAAGCGGCGTTAGGGAGGCCACCATACCGGGTAAATGTGCAGCGCCACCAGCGCCCGCGATAATTACTTGTAAACCTCTCGTATGCGCTTTTTTAGCATAATCGAACATTTTTTCGGGTGTGCGATGTGCTGATACAATGTCAATTTCAAAAGGAATACCGAATTGCTTTAAAATATCGGCAGCGGCCTGCATCGTCGGCAGATCGCTGTTGCTTCCCATTATGATTCCTACTTTCGGACTGCTCATATTATTTATTAAATGTGAATTGCGCGTTTTGCGGTTGCGTCCAGGCAAGCTTCCTTCATGCTTTCAGTGAAGGTAGGATGCGCGTGGCTCATTCTTGAAACGTCTTCAGCGCTTGCCCTGTATTCCATAGCCACAACAGCTTCTGCAATCATATCAGCAGTCCGGGGGCCAATCATATGAACTCCAAGAATTTCGTCTGTCGCCTCGTCGGCAAGAACTTTTACAAAGCCATCTGTGTCCATACTTGCTCTGGCTCTTCCACTTGCTTTAAACGGAAATGAACCGACCTTATATTTTTTACCCTGCTCTTTTAATTGTTCTTCTGTGTATCCCACGGCGGCAACTTCGGGCCAGGTGTAAACCACGCCCGGAATAAGGTTATAATTTATATGTGGTTTTTGTCCGGCAATATATTCCGCTACAAAAGTTCCTTCCTCTTCGGCCTTATGAGCCAACATGGCTCCTTTTACAACATCACCAATCGCGTAAATGCCATCTACATTTGTTTTTAAATGATCATCGGTTTCGATACGACCACGGTTATCAACTTTTACGCCAATCTTGTCAAGTCCCAAATTATCTGTGTAAGGTCTGCGCCCTACAGAAACGAGACAGTAGTCGCCTTTTAATTCAATTTTTTCATCTTTAGCATTCAGCATGCTAACGGTTACCTCTTTGGCACTCGATTTCACGCCGGTAACTTTATGTTTTAAAAGAAATTCGAAACTGAGATTTTTCTTGAGAACGCGTTGAAGTTCTTTACTTAATGCGCCATCCATTCCCGGGATAATACGATCCATAAACTCAACTACGGTTACCTTACTTCCAAGACGCCCGTAAACGCTTCCCAGTTCAAGTCCTATAACACCGCCGCCAATAATTATGAGATGTTTTGGAACCTCAGTCATTTCCAACGCTTCGGTAGAGGTGATCACACGTTTTTTATCGATTTCAATACCTGGAAGACTGGATGGTTTAGAGCCGGTTGCAATGATCGTTTTTGCAGTTTCTATCTGCTCTTTGCTTCCATCCGCTTTTGCAATTTCAATAGTGTTTTTTGTTAAGAACGAACCATGACCGGTGAATACAGTAATCTTGTTCTTTTTCATCAGGAAATTGATCCCATCAACAGTCATTTTAACCACACCACGCTTACGTTCTATCATTTGTTTGATGTTCACTTTTGGTGCTGTTTTAATGTCAATACCATGCTCTTCAAAGTGATGAACAGCGTTATAAAAATGTTCACTTGAATCAAGCAGCGCTTTAGAAGGAATGCAGCCCACATTCAGACAGGTTCCCCCAAGTGAAGGATATTTTTCAACCAGAGCAGTTTTCATTCCAAGTTGTGCACAACGAATAGCGGCAACGTAGCCTCCCGGGCCCGCACCTATGATTGTAACATCAAATTTTTCCATAAAAGATGTGTGTTATTAGCTTTAAAAATATGGGTGAAGTTACGCTTTTTCGGGGATTGAAAACGGCAGTTATCTGCGAAATCTAAAGT
>JAEUTM010000389.1 GCA_016788025.1 Bacteroidia bacterium | reverse complement strand
CTTTCTGACCCTGCAACATTTGGGTAAACTTCGCGAGGTTTGATTTCAGCCAATCTTGTTCCTGGTTCCTCGGCGTCGTTTGACGTAGGTTGGTGATCATCTGGTTGATTGTATCTTTTAAAGCTTCCACTTCCCCTTTTGCATCCACACGAATGTTTCGCGTTAAGTCACCTTTTGTTACCGCCGACGCTACTTCGGAAATCGAGCGCACTTGCGTTGTAAGATTTTCTGCAAGCTGATTTACGTTTTCCGTTAGATTTTTCCAGATACCTGAAGCGCCTGGTACGCTTGCCTGACCACCCAAACGTCCTTCCACACCAACTTCCCTTGCAACGTTAGTTACCTGGTCTGCAAACACCGCCAACGTGTCAATCATTTCATTGATTGTTTCTGTTAATTGTGCCACTTCTCCTTTTGCTTCGATTGACAATTTCTGACGGAGATTACCTGTTGCCACTGATGTTACAACTTTTGCAATACCGCGCACCTGAGAAGTTAAGTTCGAAGCCATCATATTTACAGAGTCGGTGAGATCTTTCCAGGTTCCCGCAACACCTTTTACCTCTGCCTGACCTCCAAGTTTTCCTTCTGTACCTACTTCCCTTGCCACACGGGTTACTTCGAATGCAAAGGAGTTCAACTGCTCCACCATTGTATTGATGGTATTTTTAAGATCGAGGATTTCTCCTTTTACGTCAATGGCCACAGTTTTTGATAAATTCCCTGAAGCAACCGCTTTTGTTACTTCCGCGATGTTACGTACCTGGGCGGTTAGATTTCCGGTCATTTGGTTTACAGAGTCGGTAAGATCTTTCCAGGTTCCGGCAACACCAGGCACGAATGCTTGTCCGCCTAATTTACCATCGGTACCTACTTCACGGGCCACGCGCGTTACTTCCGAAGCAAAGGCGCGTAACTGGTCCACCATGGTATTTAATGTTTCTTTTAACTGGAGAATTTCTCCGCGTACGTCAACTGTAATTTTTTTCGACATATCACCATTTGCCACTGCGATAGCAACTTCGGCGATATTACGTACCTGCGCGGTTAGGTTACCAGCCATCTGATTCACAGAGTCCGTAAGATCTTTCCAGGTTCCGGCAACGCCAGGTACGTTAGCTTGTCCACCTAATTTTCCTTCAGTACCCACTTCACGTGCTACCCGTGTTACCTCCGATGCAAAACCGCGTAACTGGTCCACCATTGTGTTGATCGTATTTTTTAATTCGAGGATCTCGCCTTTTACGTCCACACCTATCTTACGACTCAGGTCACCATTCGCTACAGCGGTTGTTACTTCGGCAATGTTACGCACCTGAGAGGTTAAGTTTGATGCCATTTTGTTCACCGATTCGGTAAGATCCTTCCAGGTTCCGCCTACTCCCGGCACATCAGCCTGTCCGCCTAGTTTTCCCTCGGAGCCCACTTCCCTTGCCACACGTGTCACCTCCGACCCAAAAGAGTTCAGCTGATCCACCATCGTGTTGATCGTATTTTTTAATTCGAGAATTTCTCCTTTTACGTCTACTGTAATTTTGCGCGACAAGTCTCCCTTGGCCACGGCAGTTGTTACCTCGGCGATATTACGCACCTGTGCAGTTAAATTAGAAGCCATTTGATTCACCGAATCGGTGAGGTCTTTCCAGATCCCGTCAACCCCCTCTACTGTTGCCTGACCACCAAGTTTACCCTCAGAACCTACTTCCCTTGCAACACGTGTTACCTCCGAACCAAATGAGTTCAGCTGATCCACCATGGTATTGATCGTATTTTTTAATTCGAGAATTTCTCCTTTTACGTCTACTGTAATTTTGCGTGACAAGTCGCCACGGGCCACCGCCGTTGTTACTTCCGCAATGTTACGTACCTGAGCCGTAAGATTCGATCCCATTTGATTTACAGAATCTGTCAAATCCTTCCATGTACCACCAACACCGGTTACTTTTGCCTGACCGCCGAGTTTTCCTTCGGTACCTACTTCAAGGGCCACACGGGTTACTTCGGAAGCAAATGAGTTTAACTGATCCACCATGGTGTTGATCGTTTTTTTCAACTCAAGGATCTCACCTTTTACATCTACTGTAATTTTGCGAGACAAATCACCACGTGCTACGGCTGTTGTTACTTCCGCAATATTACGCACCTGAGCCGTGAGGTTTGATCCCATTTGATTTACTGAATCCGTAAGATCTTTCCATACACCGCCAACACCTTTTACAGTAGCCTGACCACCCAACTTTCCTTCTGAACCTACTTCCCTTGCTACACGTGTTACTTCGGAAGCGAAGGAGTTCAGCTGATCCACCATGGTGTTGATTGTATTCTTTAACTCCAGGATCTCACCTTTTACGTCTACCGTAATTTTACGCGACAAGTCACCTTTTGCCACAGCCGTTG
Organism: Bacteroidia bacterium; assembly: GCA_016788025.1. Classification (GTDB taxonomy): domain Bacteria; phylum Bacteroidota; class Bacteroidia; order B-17B0; family Aurantibacillaceae; genus Aurantibacillus. Next base: position 1,722 of record JAEUTM010000389.1, on the reverse strand, counting down.
TAACTTCAGCGATATTGCGTACCTGAGCCGTTAAATTCGATCCCATTTGATTCACAGAATCGGTAAGATCTTTCCAAACACCACCCACGCCTTCCACCGTAGCCTGGCCTCCTAATTTTCCTTCGGAGCCTACTTCCCTTGCCACGCGTGTTACTTCCGAACCAAACGAGTTCAGCTGATCCACCATGGTGTTGATTGTGTTTTTTAATTCGAGAATTTCTCCTTTTACGTCCACTGTAATTTTACGCGACAAGTCACCCCTTGCTACCGCTGTGGTTACCTCAGCAATGTTACGTACCTGAGCTGTAAGATTCGATCCCATCTGATTTACCGAGTCAGTAAGATCTTTCCATGTTCCGGCAACACCTTTTACCTGCGCTTGTCCACCCAGCTTGCCCTCTGTTCCTACTTCAAGCGCTACGCGCGTTACTTCGGATGAGAAGGAGTTCAGCTGATCCACCATCGTGTTAATTGTATTTTTCAATTCAAGGATCTCACCTTTTACGTCTACCGTAATTTTTTTGGACAAGTCACCTTTTGCAACCGCTGTTGTTACTTCGGCGATGTTACGAACCTGCGCCGTTAAGTTTGAACCCATCTGGTTCACAGAGTCTGTCAGGTCTTTCCATACACCCGCAACTCCTTTCACTTTCGCCTGACCTCCGAGTTTCCCTTCGGAACCCACTTCCCTTGCCACACGCGTCACCTCCATGGAGAAGAGGTTGAGCTGCTTCACCATGTCGTTTACCTCTTTCGCAATACGCGCAAACTCTCCCTGCAAAGCATGATCCCCAATTTTTTCGGTCATCTGTCGCGAAAGATTTCCTTTTGCCACAGAACTGATTACGTGCGCAATCTCAATGGTGGGATGCACCAAATCCGAAATAAGTGTGTTGATGGAATCGATCCCGGTACGCCAGCTGCCGCGTGCTACAGGCACTTCAATACGCTGGGTTAGTTTTCCCTGCTTACCGATTGCATCTCCGGCTTTGGTAAATTCGAACATCATCTTTTCGTTCATTTCGATAATGTCGTTGATCGTATCACAAATTTTTCCACTCAGACCAATATGGTCGATGGGCATACGGACTTTAAAATTTCCGTTTTTTACTTCGGAGAGAATCCGCAGGAGTTCCTTTTTGTCGAGGATTCCGGACAGTTGTTCAATTGGATTAATCTTAGGCCCTTCCACCACATTACCGTTTTTTGAAATGCCGTTTGGCTTTTCCAACACAGGAATTTTTTTACCATTGGTGGCAACTGATCCGTTTCGGATACTGCCATTTCCTCCGGTTGATGCTTTTGTTTTTTTGCCCATGATCGTTTCGTTTTAGTTGCGGGGTATTGCCGATTTTTATGTCGTTTTTCGGGATCGGCAATTCCTAACAAAACAAAAGAAATATAAACGATTTGACAAATAAAGATGGCTAAAAACAAGGCCCAGAGCGAAAATTGTAGAATTTACGCCACAGAAAAAAATGGCTCAATTTTTGTTAATCCGGTGGTTTTCCGAAAAATAACCTGGGGTAATACGCATTAATAAAATGGGTCTAAGCTGGCACAATTCTTTCCTGCACTTATTTAAAATTTCAGTTATGGAAGAGTTTAAAAAAACAGCAATGACTACCATGAAAGAGTCGGTGGATAAATTGCAATCGGATGGATATACCGAAAATTTTATTGTTAGCGAAACAGGTATAAAAGCGCCAAGCAATTCAAAAA
>JAEUTM010000341.1 GCA_016788025.1 Bacteroidia bacterium | reverse complement strand
TCCTGCGTGAAAGATTTGAGTTGTTCGCGATTGGAATTGCTATCCTCTCCGGGTTGAAATTCTGTTATACGTTTTAAAATTTCTTCTTTTTTCGCCAGGTTTTGTTCGTATGATGCATCAATACTTTCATAATGTTGTTTTTTTGCATCAAAAAAGGTATTACAGGCTTTCCGGAAGCGAGCGAAAAGTTTAGGCTCTTCCTTGTCGCCATTTGCGGGATTCTTTTTCCAGATTTCCTGGAGTTTAATAAGATCGTGACCTGTTTTCTGCCAATCAGTGCTGTTTTGGATAGCCTCGGCTTTAGCAATCAGGTCCATCTTTATTTTTCGGTTTGCAGAAAACTTTTCATTCAGTTGTGAGAAAAAGGCTTTTTTCCTGTCGAAAAACTCGTCGCACACTTTTCTGAATTCCGCCCAAATTTTTTCATTGTCCTTTTCAGTGGTCCTCCCGATATTTTTCCATTCAACCTGCATTGCCAAGATCTTATCAGTCGCTTCATTCCACTGAGAGGCTCTGGCTTCACCAATAGAATCGAGAAGGTTTTTTGCTTTTTCTATAATCTCCTGTTTTGATTTGAGATTATTTTCTTTCAGCTCTTCAATAGAATGATAGTAGGTCTTGATTTTCGCATAGGTTTCGTCAAGTGCTTGTTTGTATTCTGCTTTTAACGCTTCCCACTTCATGTTTGGAACAGGACCAATTTCGTCCCATTCATTACGATAGACTTTAATAAGGCGTTCAGCTTCCTTTACATTGTCCAGAGACTGAATGGCCTTTAGTTTTTCAATGAGAGCAGTTTTTAATTCCAGGTTCTTTTTAAGATCATGCTCCTGAAGATCGCGGAATATTTTAAGGTTATAATAGAACTCTTCAACGGCTTTACTGTAATCGGCCTGAATTTCCTTGTATTTATGTGATGATACCGCTCCGGTTTCTTTCCATTGCGTTTGAAGTTCCTGCAGTTTTCTTACTGCAGCGCCAACATTTTCACTTACATGGCTAAGATCTTTTATTTTAGCAATGATTTCCTGGCGGACAGAAAGATTTTTGGTTTGCTCCGCAGCAATTTTGGCATCTGCGTCCTTTTTCAGTTTATTAAACCTTTCAATCAGGCTCTCAAATTTAAGGTCTTCGGCTTGTTTGTGGAATTCAAATTCCCGGCTTTTGCCTCCTTCATCTAAAAAGGTTTGTTTGGCTTTTTCAAATTCGGAAGTCCATAGCTTTTGGTACTCTTTCTGCAGAGCGCGCACATCAGCAGCAACTTCACCTGCATCTTTCGATAGCAGTTCTTCCAGTTTGGTAATCAGTTCGGTTTTCATAGATCAGGTCGATTATAATAATTTCAAAAATAAACCAATTCGCACATTCCCCAAAAGTTTACCTTTGTTGTTTATTTGCAAAAAAAATTGTAACTTGTAATTTGCCGGAGCGAAATGGTAGAGAAGAAAAACCTGGAACTTCTTCAGTTTGATAAAATACGGAATCTGGTAAAACAACGCTGCTACAGTTCCCGGGCAAGAACAATGTGTGAGGACATTTTCCCAGGGCCCGAAAAATCACAAGTCATAACGGAACTAAACCGGGTGAACGAACTGAAAAGCGTTCTTTCAGCAAAAGGTTTTTTGCCCTCCATAGAGCATGACGACATCCAGGCGGAACTAAATTACCTTTCTATTGAAGGGGCTTTATTACATGAGAGCCAATTGCTGTCGCTTCTTAAAACAGTTGAAGTTTGTAATTCGAATGTAAAGTTTTTTAAGGGCAAAAAAAACGTAATGCCTTTTTTGTTTCACCTGGTCGAGAGCCTCGAAGTCTTTGATTTTGTTGCCGATGAAATCCACAGAATAATTGATGCAGAAGGCCAGGTGAAAGACAGTGCCTCCAGTGATCTTGGACGCATCAGAAGACAGATTTCCGAAAAGCGCAGGGAGAGTGACAAACGTTTTTACAATTACATTAATGATCTGCGCAAACACGGATTTCTGAGGGAGAATGAGGAAAGTTTTTTTAACGGACGCCGCACGCTAGCTGTTTTAGTTGAACACAAGGGGGATGTACCGGGTTTCGTGCATGGAAAAAGTGAAAGCGGCAAAACAATTTTTATAGAACCCGGACTTACTATTGGTATTAACAACGACGTGGCCGAACTGGAAATTGATGAAAGACGCGAAGTTAACCGGATTCTGAGAGAGCTTTGTGTAACCATCAAACCATATGTGGGAGGAATTAAAGAGGCCTTCCGGTTTTTAACCGAACTGGATTTTTTAACCGCGAAGGCTTCGTTTGCAGTGGCTCTAAAGGCCAATCTCCCGGAGATAAAAGATGGATTTGACCTTGATATAAAAGAGGCCCGACACCCCTTATTGTATTTACAAAATGTAATCTCCGGAAAGAAAACTGTTCCTTTAAGTTTAGCATTAAACGCAAAGCAGCGCATTATTGTGATAAGTGGTCCCAATGCGGGTGGTAAAACAATTGCTTTAAAAACCGTTGGTTTATTGCAAATGATGTTGCAAAGCGGGTTGCTTATTCCTGTTAAAGAAGGAAGCGTGTACGGTTTTTTCGAAAAAATCCTCATTGATATAGGCGACACCCAGAGTATTGAGAACGAGCTAAGCACATACAGCGCGAAACTTAAGTCGATGACGCAGATACTGGATGATGTAAATGAAGCTACACTGGTGCTTATGGATGAATTCGGCAGCGGTACAGACCCTGAACTTGGTGGTGCTATTGCTGAAGCTGTTTTAGAGAGCATTGTGAATTCGAAGACAAAAGGGATTGTGACATCACATTTTGGTAACGTTAAATTACTTGCCGAGAAACTGGAAGGAGCCGTTAATGCTAGTATGTTATTTGATATTGACACCCTGGATCCTAAGTATATTCTGAGTGTAGGCGAGCCGGGAAGCAGTTACACTTTTGAAGTGGCTGAACGGATCGGGTTTCCAAAGCATCTCATAGAACGCGCGAAAGAAAAGGTGGACAAGGATAAACTCAAACTGAACCGTTTGCTTGCTGAAGTTCAGAATCAGAAAACAAAACTGGAGGAGCAGATGCAGCGGGCAGAGCATGAGGAATTTCTAAAAAAGATTGCCAAAGAAAAATACCATACTCTCTTTAACACCTGGGAAGAAAAGATAAATAAAGAACGGGAAAGGAAGATAGAACTTTCGCGACTCGCAGATTTCGGACAAAAATACCTGCGCCTGATGGATGATTGGAATAAAAAGAAAGATCGTAAGGAGGTGATCAAACGCTTTATCGACGGCATAACTGCCGAAACGAGGAAGCAAGAAGATCTCAAAAAACAGAAGAAGCAGGACGTGTATGCTGAGAAAAAAATAGCGAGAATAAAACCGAATTTAAAAGTTGGAAGTAAGGTTAGAATACTTAACGGTAAAGAAGTTGGCATCATAGAAGAAATTAAAGACGAAAAGGTGTTCATAAAATTCGGCCTGATGAAAATGACCGTTGGCATGGAAAACCTGGTGCTCGCAGATTAAAGAAGACAGATTGCATTATATGGACAATACTCGTGTGCCTTTTTGTCTTTGGTTTGGGTAAAGGGAACACTCTTGTTGAAAATTTCCTCGGCGAAAGATTTTAGTTTGGCTTCAAATTCCGCCATAAGTTCAGCACTAAATCTAAAGGGATTTTTACCCGCATCCTGTATAAATTTTGGTTCTTCAGAAAATTCTTTAAAAGGAATAATACAGGCGATTATTTTGTCTGCTTCACAGTAACCGCTTTTATGGAGAAGCCATGCGTATAGGAACAGTTGCAATTGTTTATCGTAATTTTTGTCCCCAAATAAAATTTCCATACCACTGAACGTGAATTTGTCAATTGACTTCACGGAACTTTTATAATCGATAATTCTCACGAGTCCGGAATACGAATCGATACGGTCTATTTTACCTTTGATGTAAATGGTAGTTGGTTTCTGATCGATATTTATTTCAAGTGGCGCGCCAAACTCACTCTCCAATTGTTTCAATACAACATATTGATTTTGTGACAGAAGATTTTTCACAAAACGGAGATCGTTATCCACTAATTTTTTTACATAAACCTTCACCACATCTAACTGGAGTATACTCTTGCCACTTGGCGGATTGTTGTCAAAAAACGAAACAAAACTTTCATTGACTATCTGGTCGATGTTATTAGCCTGTGATCGAAGTCCTTCGTCACTTAGTGTTTTTGAAATAAACGGTTTATAGAATGTTTCAAGACTCAGGTGAAGGATAGACCCAAAGGTGTTGGCCTCTGCACTTTCTTCCACTTCTTCCGGTTCTTTTAAGCGGGTTCCATAACGGAAATAGAATTTCAAAGGACATTCTTTATATGCCAATAAACCAGAAGGAGAGAAGCCACCATAGATGTCGTTACTAACAGCTTTTTCGAAAATGGCGGAGAGAACATTCTGATCTTTATTTACAACAATATTTTTGTCTTTTTCCTCCGGAAAGTCTTTGTAATTCGCAACCCGTTCATTGATTTTTATCTCCGGGTTGTAGTTGGGCATTTCCAGTTGTAATTGTGTTATGAAGCGGCTCTTTTCTCCCTTACCAAAGGTATCTGTTTCGCTGTCGTAAGTGATTGTAATGTCAGTTGCCTTTTGTAACAGGCGGTAAAAGTGGTAAGCATAGATCGCATCTTTTTCGAGATATAACGGCAATCCGAAAGCCCGTTTTAAATCATTTGGAATAAAGGAATTGATGCTTTTGCCAGAGGGCAGAACGCCTTCATTTACATTTACAAGAATTATATGTTCGAAGTCCAGGGTGCGTGTTTCGAGCACACCCATTATTTGCAGGCCCCGAAGAGGCTCCCCAATAAATGGCGCGGTGGAACTCCCTACAACCTGGGAAAACAATTGGCGAAAAGAATGTATGTCGTTAAAGTGAGGATAACGCGCCAGTATATCGTGCAGACGATTGGAATTTTTTAATACAATATGCAGATACTCGAGTTCGAGACTATTTTGTTGGGTTTGTTGCTGTTGCGAGAAATGACTTATTAGGTCTTTAAGAATGTTAATCAATAAAGTAGAAAAATCTCCGATAGAACTGGCCTGAACAAATAATGGACTTAATACGTCATAAAACTTCTCAAATAATTGTGCCAAAACCGTTCGTGATATAAAAGACAAGTTTCGGGCTTTTATTTGCGAGATAACCTTATCGGTATTTAAGTGGATCTTTTTTGCCAGGAGATAGTTTACAAATAAAGGTTGGCGAAGCAGCGCTACCAGATCGTGGTGATAGATGGTTTTTGAACTCGACTTTTGTTTAGCAAAGGCAATTTGCAACTGGATCAGTTGTTCGATAAACGCGTAGGTAGAAGTGTAACGCAGTGGATATTCCATTGTGATATTCACATGTTCTACAGATTCCGGTAACTGCTGCAGTACCGGCCAGAGGAGTTTTTCATTGGCCAGAACAACAGCAACCCTGTCGAGAGGGATTTGCTGATCAATTAACGATTGGAGCGTTTGTTTTACAACCTGCGCCTGGCCTATTTGTTTTGGTACAGATACCAGCTGGATGTTTTTAGCTTCCTTGAAGTTCTTTTCAATGAATTGAAAGTTGCTGGCAGAGAAAATCTTCAAATTATTTCTCAGGAACATCCCGGCTTCCTGCTGGGGTTGATTCAGGTAATATTCGTCGGCGTCCCAGAGGATATCTGCCTTTCCCTGATCATAATAATATTTGAAAATCT
>JAEUTM010000325.1 GCA_016788025.1 Bacteroidia bacterium | reverse complement strand
CAATATGTGGAGACAGGTTTTTGAAACCGAATTATTTCCTGGCAAAACACCACCAAATGGACAACAAGTAGTATTGCAGACACTTGACCTTGGATTCTATCCTGATCAGCGCGGGCCATATAACTACGATGTAAAAGGTTCGGCCTATTCCTCAGGGATTAATTTTGACGGAAGTTTAAAGGACCCAAGAAAACGTTGGGGTGGTATTATGAGGAGGTTGGAAACAAATGATTTTCAGGCGGCCAATATAGAGTATATCCAGTTTTGGATGATGGATCCTTATAATGAAGATTACAACAGCGAAACTGATTCTGCTTTTAATGCGTCGCTCCCACCATCTGGTGATCTATACATCAACTTAGGAAATATTTCTGAAGATATCCTGAGAGATGGTGCTATGAGTTACGAGAATGGAATCCCGGGCGCATCAGCAAATTCACAAAACCTGGCCATAACTAAAACAGCCTTGGCAGACGTGCCTACGCAACCACCGATTATCAATGCATTTTCTGCGGACAATAACGATCGGCCACTGCAGGACGTTGGTTATGACGGATTGAGCGATGCTAACGAACAGGAACGTTTTAAATCGGCTATTGACGAGATGAACGCCGGCAGTTATGCCGAATCTGTGAAGGCAGCTTTTCGTAATGATCCCTCTACCGATAATTACAGATTTTTCCGTGATGACGGTTACGATAGCGAAGAAGCAAATACTCTGAAGCGTTATTCGCGTTACAACAACTCCGAAGGAAACACGCCGACAGAAGCGCAGTACAGCTCGCAAAATGCCGGGGGTTATTCTACCATTTCCAATGTTAACATTCCCAATATTGAGGATATTAACCGCGATAACACACTGAGTACAGTCGAGAACTTCTATCAATATCACATTCGCATTAATCCAAGAGATATTCATCCCTCGCAGGTAGGAACTAATTTTATTGTGGACGCTTTTGACGGAACGGCGGAATTCAGCGGCGTTACCAAAACCGTAAAATGGTATCAATTTAAAATTCCAATTTCACAATTCGAAGACAATATTGGTGGCATAGAAGGATTTAACTCCATTCGTTTTATGCGCGTATACATGAGAGGTTTCGACAGGCCTGTGTTATTACGTTTGGCGCGTTTCGAGCTTGTACGTGCAGATTGGAGACGTTACCAGTTTGACCTGAGAAAGCCAGGTGAAAATATCGTTGAAGATGATAATTCAACTGCCTTTGACATATCTGCTGTAAGCTTACAGGAAAATTCCACCAAGGTTCCCGTGAACTATGTAATGCCTCCTGACATTCAACAGCAACAAAATATTCAAACAACCAACCTGGTACTATTGAATGAACAGGCTTTGCAAATGCGCGTTTGTAATTTGAAGGATGGAGACAGCAGGGCGATCTTTAAGAATGTTGACCTCGACACCAGGATGTATCAGAATATTAAAATGAACGTACACGCTGAACGTTTAAACGATATTCCATTGAACGATGGCGATCTTACTTTGTTTTTCCGTGTTGGTACAGACTACAATAACAACTTCTACGAATACGAAGTTCCTCTGAAACTTACGCCAAAAGGTGTTTATTCGCCGAATGGTTCAGAAGACAGAAGAGTTGTATGGCCACTTGAGAACGAAATAAATTTCTCCTTCGCTGAAATAACCGGTGTAAAACAAGCCCGGAACGAAAAGTATGGTTATTTCTCTCAGTTGAATCAGTTAACGACTCCGTTTCAAATGGACATGGGTGGTTACACTGTGACAATTGTGGGTAATCCAAACCTGGGAACCGTAAAAAGTATAATGGTTGGTATCCGTAATCCGAGGAACGATGATGTAACGCATTGCGCTGAGGTGTGGATCAACGAGTTAAGACTTACCGATTTCAACAATAAAGGTGGCTGGGCTGCAACAGGTCAGGCGCAGGCTAAACTGGCTGATCTTGGATTGGTTTCTGTAGCCGGCACCTATAAATCTCCATTCTGGGGAAGCGTTGAAAGTAAAATTAACGATAGAAGCAGGGAAACCAACTCTACCTGGGATGTAAGTACTTCGCTTAACATGGGTAAGTTCTTTCCGGATAAATGGAAAGTAACCCTACCGATGTTTTACAACTACGGCGTTACAAAAATTACACCTCTTTGGAACCCTCTGGATCCTGATGTGCCAATGACTGCGATAGAAGACGCACCTATTTCCGATGAACTGAGAAGTACTATAACGACTCAAACAATTGACCGTACCGAACGAAAAGGATTTAATTTAAGCAACGTGAGGATCGATGGTTTAAAAAATCCCAAAGCCAAACCTTTTCCATGGGACATCAGCAATTTTTCTGTCACCTATGCCTACAACGAAATTTTCCGGCGTAACGTAAACATAGAACATAGCTATATCAAGCAGTACAGAGGCGCATTGCAATATGCATACACAATCAGGAATCCACTTACCCTGAAACCATTTACGGGTGTAAAATTATTTAAGAATAAATGGTTTGCGCTTATCCGCGACTTCAACCTTCAGTTGCTTCCAAATAGTTTTGGAATGTCTATGGACGTGAACAGAAATTACACAGCACTTAAAAATCGAGATATTACCGGGTATTACCAGGGTGCCGAGGGATTCGAAAATCCGACCCTTATCAACAAAAACTTCACCATGACAAGGAACTATAATTTTGTTTGGGCTTTTAATAAATCGTTGAAGTTTGATTACATGGCTACCAATGATGGTAGAATTCTTGAGCCCAGCGGAGAAGTCTGGAAGGACGGCAAGAATGTGGCAGCGACAAACAGCGAAAAATACATGCGGGACAAAGTGTTGAATACTTTTTTTAATGGTCAGAAGGATTCATTGGGTCATTTGCAGGGCCGGTTTGGTGAAAACACTATTTACAGGCAGCAAATGAATCTTAATGCAGATGCGCCTTTAAATAAAATTCCTATTCTGGACTTCATGAAAGCGCAATACACTTATGGGGGTACTTACACTTGGACACGCAGACCTTTTGCTGCAAACGACAGTATTGGTAATACCATTCAAAATACAAGGTCGCACAAATTTACCTGCGACCTCAGGATGATGACGTTGTATAACAAAATTCCTTATTTCAGGAGAATAAACAATCCTTCCCCGATGGCAAAAAGTGCAGCATTGAGTACTGCCTCAAAGGGCATAGATGCAAAGGGTGGCCGTATTGACCAAAAAGATACCGCTTCAAAACCAAATAACTTTAAAGAAATCGGCGAGTTCCTGGCACGTTTCGTTATGATGATTAAAAGTGTGAACGTCACTTACAACGTTACGGGTGGACAGGCTCTTCCTAACTTTTTACCGAGTTCGCAGTATATAGGACTGGCAAATAACGGAGCCCCAGGTTTATTATTTACTACCGGTTTGTATGATCCAAACATCAAGGAAAACGCAGCCAGAAATAATTGGCTTTCTAAATATCAATCGGCTACAACACCTTACGTTGAAACAGAAGGGAGAACGCTCAATTACCGGACAAATGTGGAACCTCATGGTAGTTTCAAAATAGAACTGACCGGAAATTATTCTTTAACTAAGAACAAGTCTGCTTACATCCGATATGATAAGGATCAGACATCGAATGAAAACAGAGGTTATTTCTTTGATGGTAGTCCTTTAGAAAATGGAACCTTTAACATCAGTACTTTCACGTTCTTTAATTCCTTTAAGGATGGCAGCGATCCGGTGAAGTCAAACCTTTTTAATGCCTTTCTCGAAGAAAGAGGAAATATTGCCAGGGAGTTGAGTGCTAAGAACGACAGTAGTAATAAAAGTATCACAACTCATTATGATGGGTATAGTTTAAATCAACAGGACGTGCTTGTTGGCGCATTTTACCGTACCTATACCGGAAGAGATATTAAGGATTACAGCACAAAAAATGTTTTTCCAAAAGTACCGCTACCAAACTGGAATATTACCTGGGATGGTTTGGGTAAACTACCTGCAGCTAAAAAATTGTTTAGCAGCATTCAGGTAAGGCATGCATACAGGAGTAGTTATAATATCAGCGGCTTCACAAACAATCTTTTATTTAATCCTAACGGTACTACCCAGGATCAGCGTATGCCGGTAGCGCAAACGATAGGAACGTTGCAGGTTCGACCAAACTTCGTTCCTTATTACTCAATTGCTTCGGTAATGATGCGCGAAAGCTACGAACCCCTTATTAAGTTCGATTTCCGTTTCAATAAGCCGGGTTGGAGCGCTAATGTTGAAACGAGAAGAGATAAAACAACGACTCTCAACTTAACAGGTTTCCAGATCGTAGAAACCAAAGGACAGGAATATATTGTTGGTATTGGATACATGATCCCAAAACTCCGGCTGAACGCATTTAAGATCCAGGGGAAGACGCTTGAAAGCAACCTTAATATCAAGCTTGATTTAAGTTTCCGTAAAAACGTTTCGGTAATTCGCCAGATAGAGACCGAGATCAGCACTCCAACCGGGGGTACAAATATCATCACGCTCCGCTCTTCTGCCGATTACCAGCTTACTCAAAACGTAATGCTGAGGCTGTTTTACGACTGGATCCGAACCACCCCTCAAACCTCGGCCTCCTTCCCAACCTCCAGCATAAATGCGGGCTTCAGCTTAAGAATTACTTTCCAATAAAATCCTGTATATTTTTTGAACCGGGCTTCATAATTTAAAACAAAGAAGTACATTTGTACCACAAAAAAAACAGACTATGAATTTTCCTGCAGACCTTAAATACACCAAAGATCACGAATGGGTTAGAATCAATGGTAACGAAGCAACAATTGGAATCACTGATTTCGCGCAAAGAGAATTAGGTGATATCGTTTATGTGGATGTTAATACCGTTGGCGAAACCGTTGCTAAAGAAGCTGTATTTGGTACAGTAGAAGCAGTTAAAACAGTAAGTGATCTTTTTATGCCATTGAGCGGTGAAGTTCTGGAGGTGAATAAAGATATTGATTCTGCTCCTGAGACAGTAAACAGCGATCCATACGGAAAAGGCTGGATGATCAAAATTAAAATCACCGATCCTTCTGAAGTGAGCGGCCTTTTGGGTGTAGACGAATATAAAAAACTGATCGGCGCTTAATACTATTTGCTGAAAATTTCCAAAACCTTTTAAGGCAACTTAAAGGGTTTTTTTATGTCATGAAGTTTTTCATTTATAAATACGTTGGTGTTTTTAGTTTCCTTTGGGCGCTGATTATTTTTGTTCTCTGCGCTACTCCAGGACAATACATTCCTTCTAACAACTGGCTCGACCTCCTGAGCGTCGATAAACTGGTTCATGCATTTATATTTTGTATTTTAAATATGTTGCTGATAACGCTGGCAATAAAACGGGAGTATAAGAACTGGGTTTTTGTTGTTTTTTTTAGCCTCTGTGTAGGTTATGGTATTTCACTTGAATTGATGCAAGCCTACATTTTTAGCAACAGAAGTGCCGATTGGCAGGACGCAGTAGCTAACACAAGCGGTTGCATCATTGCCTTCTTTTTTGTGAAAAGAATCAGGAGACTGAAAATTAAAGTTGTTGGGAGCCTTTAAAATTTACTTTGGCTTGTAAACTGGCTGCTGCTTTTTCGGGTCTGGTTTTTTTGAATCCTTTAAAGGTTCTATACCGCTGTTGATGTCTATATTTTCTATTAAAACCCAGCGGTCTCTTTTAAGTTCCAGAGCATCAAAACTTCCATCGGGACCATAATATTGGAACTGCCCTTCAAGTAAAGTGCCCACCTGCCGCGGTGCGAGATGGCTGTAAACGATCTGATTTCTTTTTTCGTTGTACTTAACGCTCATGTTCACTTCCTGCGCGCATTCAAACATCAGGCGTTTGGGATTCTTTTTTGGAAATTTAAATACATCCTTTCCAAAAACAGGCACGCCATTGCTTTTAAAGTACAGAACATCAATAAATTTTCGTTGTGTTAGTTTGTCATTTCCATCCCATCCAATAAGCGTGTAAAAGCCATCACATTCAACCAACTGGGTGTAAAGCATACCGAACCATTTGTCAGCTGATCCAACATAAGTTTCCGGGGATTTAACCGTTGCAGAGCGATCAATCAGCAAGAAGTACTCATATTCATCCTTATTTTCATATTTGAACAATCCCTTTTTAATACGTTTGCGATTATTTACGAGCAAAAACCCAAAAAAAGCATGAGTGCCATCATCCCTTTGAAGGTTCCAGGTGATCAGTTTAAATTTTTCGTCTTTGGGACTTAGAATAGAGATCTCTTTCAGGCTAGTGAATGAATAATCCATAATCTTTGGGTTTGGAATGATCCTGGCCCAGACAGCCAGAAACTCCTTATTTCCCTGAATTCTGTCGGATTCTTTACGACTGAAAAAAGCCTTTTGCTGAAGTTGTGAAAGTTCCTGTTCCGCCTGCCTGAATACCATCATAGAAGAATCGGCTGACTGCGCAGTTGCATAGAAGTGAAGGAATGCAAAAAAAGAAAATGTAAACTTTTTAAACACTATTTTTATAACTCTCAGAGATTGTAAAGATACAAAATTGAACGCGCAGAACATCATACGCTGGATCGGCCATGGAATGCACTTTATTCTCATCCTTGTTCTGGGAATTGCTGCAATGTATTATCAAACATCGGTTTACCTCATTTACCAGGGTTTAGGACAGTTGTCAGTTTTAAAAAACACACAATCCTTCGAGCATTATCTGAGCGAAAATAAACCTGGTAAAAAACAGCATGAAAATCTGCAGCTGATAAACGAAATCAAACGATTCTCTATCGACAGCCTGCAATATGTACCAACAGATAATTTTACCAAGATTTATAACGACGCTGATAAAGTTCCGCTCTGGGTTGTAACAGCCAGCAAACCGTACGAGCTAAAGGCTTACACCTGGACGTTTCCCCTGGTAGGAGAAGTTTCATACAAAGGTTTTTTTAAAAAGGAACTTGCGCTTAAAGAGTATAATCACCTGGTAAGTTTGGGTTACGATGTCGATTTGCGTGGCGTTTCGGCCTGGAGTACCCTGGGATGGTTTAACGATCCGGTACTTAGCAGCGCTCTCGAACGAAGCAAGGGCTCACTGTGCAATCTCATGTTTCATGAACTGTTTCATGCCACCTTTTATGCGCCTGGTTCAGTTGACCTTAATGAAAACCTTGCAAATTTTGTTGCACATAAAGCTACCATCAGATTTCTGCGAAACGATACTACATCTTTAAATCAGTATCTCAGAGCATATCATGATCGTTTAACCTACACCTCTTATATGTTGCGAAGTATGAAACGTCTCGAAAGTCATTACCGCAAATCGATAAACACAAAGGGTAAATATTTACTTAAGTTGCGTGAAATTTTTGATATTTCCGACAGTATCGGAAAACTTCCGCTACATAATCGTAAGCCTTACCTGGCAAGGAAACTAGACATTCTCAAATTTAAAAACGCCTGCTTTATAGACCTCGTTCAATACGACAGTAAACAAGATAGTTTAGAAGAAGTTTTTAACAAAATTTATGGGGGCAAAATTGAAAATTTGGTGCGCTATTTGAGGCAAAATTAAATCTATTGTTAATTTTGGTAACTGAACGAAACCCCTCGATAATAATGATAAAAAACTACGGTTTTATTTGTCTTTTTGCACTTTCTGGTCTGTTGTTTAAGGCTCAGACCGTTTATGATATTAAGATCAATTTTAAAGGGCTTACCGATACCAATTTGTATCTGGCAAAGTACTTTTTTGATCAAATGCCCGTGGTAGATAGTTGTGTTAAAATCAAAAATGGCAAGGTGCGTTTCAGCGGAAATACGGCTCTGGACAAGGGTATGTATTTTTTAGCAAACCAGGCCAAGAACTCTTATTACTTCCAGTTTATTGTTGATGCGAATCAAAAAATGACCATGACAGTGGACATGGCCGATATTGCAGGAACGCTTAAATGTACTGAAGATAAACAGAACCAGCTGTTTTTCGACTATATCAAATTCATGACCACCAGGAACCAGGAAATGGCTATGGTGCAAAAGCAGGCCACTGGAAAGAGTAAAGAAGACAGCATTAAAATGGTGTCAGCGAAACAAAGCGTGTTAAGCAAGGAAATGTATAAGTATGACGCTGATTTCAGGCTTAAAAACAAAGGCACTTTTGTTGGGAACATGATGGAAATGAAGGCTGAAAAGTATCCGGAGAGCGTTCCTTTAGCCAGCAATGGCAGGCCAGACAGTACATACCAGTTTTATTATTATAAAAAGCATTTTTTCGATGGGGTTGATTTTAAAGACAATAAATATCTGTGCACCCCCTTTTTAGCGGATAAGATCAAAAGGTATTTTGATCAGCTTGTGGCGCAACATCCCGATTCTGTCATAATAGATCTGGACAAAATCCTGGATCAGTGCATTCCCGGAAGCGATATGTTTAATACACTCCTTGGACATTTCACTTACAAGTACGAACAAAATAAAACCATGAGTTTTGATAAGTACGGCAAGAGCAACACTTTTGAAAAGGTCTTTATTCATCTTGCTGATAAGTATATCATTACCGGTAAAACCAATGGTTATTATTCAGATGAAACAATTCTCAAGATCAAAGAGCGTGTAGATATATTGCGCAATCTTTTGCCGGGAGCGAAGGTTAGCAATCTGCTTATGATCGATACCATGTATGGAAAACAGGTTCTTAAAATGGGATTCGATACAGCAAAAAGCAGCGAGAGTGTAACATTTCTTTATCAAAAGAATCGCGATCAGCTGCAGGGCATGTATAAACCACTTTACAATGTAAATGCAAAATATACTGTTTTGGTTTTCTGGGCAGTAGACTGCAGCCATTGCACAAAAGAGGTCCCTAAACTTTACAAAGACCTTCAGGCTATAAAAGGAAAAATAGACTATAAGATGTATGCTGTTCAAACCAAAGAAGATTTGTATGAACGATGGAAGACGTTTATTGTACAGGAAAAACTAACGGATTGTGTTCATGTATTCGATCCGATTCACCTCAACAATCTTAAAGATCAGTTTGATATTGTGGCTACACCGGTGATTTATTTGCTGGATAAAGACAAAAAAATTATCGGAAAAAAACTGGGAAGCGAACAGGTTGTGGAAATTATACAACAGCTCGATTCCATTGATAAGAAAGTAGTTAAATAGAAGGCCTTAATGACTAGAAGAAAAGAAATAGGAAGAGCGCTGTTATCATTAATGCTGGTTAGCCTTGTGTTTTATTCAAAGGCACAGCAAGGGTATCGTATTACGGTGAATTTTAAAAATTGTCCGGATTCGCAGGTTTACCTGTTAAAGTACATTTTCGATCAGACCTACATGGTTGATACCTGTAAGAAAATCAAAAACGGACGAATAGAATTTAAAGGAAAAGAAGCTCTTGAAAAAGGAGTATATATTTTTGTGAGCCAGGATAAGGCGCCCTATTTCGAATTACTGGTAAATGAGTCACAGAATTTTGTGATTAACTGCGATGCAACAGATCTCATTTCGAGTTTAACTGTTACAGGAAGTAAAGAAAATGAGATGTTCTTTTCTTACATGAAGCATGGTGTATCGAAAAACAAGGAATTTAACCTCGCTCTAAAAGATACCAAGGGTAAAAATAAACAAGATAGCATCCGTTACATAAACGACAAAATCCAGCAACTAAATGCAGACGTTAAGAAGTATGAGGCAGATTTTATGCAGCGTGTAAAAGGCACATACCTCTATGACGTGATGAATCTGAAAACAGAAAAAATAGCTACGGATATTCCCAAAGCGAAGAATGGCCGCCCGGATAGCCTCTATGCGTTTTATTATTACAAGTCTCATTTTTTTGATGGCGTGAATTTCAAAGATGAGAGAATTGTGAGAACTCCTTATTTTGATGACCGCCTGAAGAAATATTTTGAGTCCGTAGTAGTGGTCGATCCTGACACTGTTATCGCAGAGATTGACAAACTGATGTCAAAATGCGATCAGGGTAGTCTTACATACAGGGCATTATTAGGATTTTTCTCTTTCAAATACGAGCAAAGCAAACTGATTGGCTTTGATAAAGTATTTGTTTACCTGGCAGATAACTACATGCTTAACGGAAAGGGAGCAGGCATATACAGCGAATCAACACTCAAAGCAGTTAAAGAAAGAGCTGACATAATGAGGCCATTGCTTGCTGGTAAAAAAGTACCCGATCTTTATATGATCGATACAAACGATGTCAGAAAGGTGAGGGCAATGGGTTTTGATACTATTAAATCTTCTCAGAGCATTACGAATCTCTATTACAAAAATGAGGCAGCACTGGTCTCAATGTTTAAGACCCTTTACAATGTTAACGCAAAATACACCGTGCTCGTTTTTTGGGCTTCTGATTGCAGCCACTGCCAGGAGGACATTCCTAAATTGCACAAAAGCATGGAAGAGTTAATTGGAAAAGTGGACGTAAAAGTATTTGCAGTTCAAACAAAAGACGAGGCTGTGGAAGACTGGATCAGGTTTATCAATAATCATAGTCTGAAAAACTTCATTCATGTGTGCGATCCGGTGCACATCAATGGTTTCCGGGAAAAATTCGATGTCATAGCAACACCTGTCATCTATGTATTGGACAGGGATAAAAAGATCCTGGCCAAAAAGCTGGAGTCCAAATCGGTTGTTAACCTCATTAAACACTACGAATCCTTAGAGAAAAAACCATAACAATTTATCAACTCAAAACAAAACGTAAAGCTCAAGATGAAAAAGATCATTCTTTTATTCGTGTCGGTGATAACCCTTACATCAAATGTAAATGCACAGGGTTATGACATCAAGATCAATTTTAAAGGTTGTAAAGATTCAATGGCCTACCTGGTTAAATGGATGTTCGATCAGAAACATATTGCAGACACCTGCAAGAACATTAAAAATGGACTCATCCAGTTCAAAGGAAAAAAAGATCTTGACAAAGGAGTTTACATCCTGGTAAGTGAGGCTAAAACAATTTATTTTGATTTTTTTATAAACGAAACTCAAAAATTTACCATCAATGCTGACATGGCGGATATAGCGGCCAGTCTGAAATCTGCGGACAGTAAGGAAAACGCACTATTCTTTTCTTATACGACCTATATAGCTAAAAAGAATCAGGAATTCGGTAAGCTTCGCGAACAAACCAAGGGGAAGAGCAAAGAAGATAGCACGAGCTTTATGAATGAAAAAATCAAGGGGCTCAATGATGATGTGAGGAAGTTTGATGCTGATTTTATGGTTAAGTCAAAAGGTACTTTTGTATATGACGTGTTAAATCTTAAAACGGAGAAAGAACCTAAAGATATTCCGAAGGCCAGCAACGGCAGACCGGATAGCGTATATCAATACTACTATTACAAGAATCATTTCTTTGACGGAGTTAATTTTAAAGACGAACGAATTGTACGCACGCCTTTTTTCGCAGAACGTGTGGATAAGTACTTCGACAAAGTAATTTTAATGCACCCTGATACTGTAATCAAAGAAATTGATATGGTTCTGTCAAAATGTGACGAGGGAAATCTTGTGTATAATCTTCTCGTAGCACACTTTACATATAAGTATGAACAAAGCAAAATTATGGGCTTTGACAAAGTATTTGTGCATATGGGAGATAAATATGTTGTAAGCGGGAAAGCCAAAGGCTTATATACTGACGAAACGCTAAAGAAATTTGACGAACGTCTCAATATCATGCGTAACCTTCTCCTGGAAGCAAAGGTTGCGGATCTTTACATGATAGACACCACAGACGGGGCAAAAGTTAGAAAGATGGGATTTGACACTGCTTCTACAAGCAAAAGTGTAACCGATCTTTACTATAAAAATGTGGATAAGCTGACTCCGATGTTCAAAACCCTTTACGACATTCACTCAAAATACACTATACTGGTTTTCTGGGCTGCAGATTGTGGGCACTGCCAGAAGGAGATTCCGATTTTGAACGAAGCTCTGGCTAAGATAAAAGGCACGATCGATTTCAAGGTTTTTGCAGTCCAAACTAAAGATGATCTTTATGATTCCTGGAAGAAATTTATCATTGAGAAGCAACTCGGGGATTTTATTAATGTGTATGATCCGATCCACATCAACAATTTGAAGGAACGTTTTGATATTTATTCTACTCCGGTAATTTATATTCTCGATAAGGACAAAAAAATAAAGGCCAAGCGTCTTTCAGCCGATCAGGTTGTTGATATGCTAAAAGCCCTGGAAAACATCGAAAAGGAAAACCTTAAGAACAAAACAAAGAATTAAGTTCCTAAAGATTGTAAAACAAAAAGTCCCTTCTGAAAAGAAGGGACTTTTTGTTTGTATGATATTTCTCAATTATCTATTTCTCTTTTTTAAGAAGTCTGATGTCCTCAATGAGCTTCTGAACCTGAGCTTTGTCGGTGCCATCGTACATACCGCGAATGCGGCCTTTAGGGTCAACCAGCAAAAGAAATTCGCTGTGAAGGAACCCTTCCGGACTTCCATCGTCTTCAAAAGCATTTACCAGATAACTGGTTTTAGCCAGATCGTAGATCTCTTTTTTTTCACCCGTAAGAAGATGCCATTTGTTTTTTTGAGCTTCATATTGCGTGGCATAACTTAAAAGAACTTCAACGGTGTCGTGTAATGGGTTTACAGAATGAGACAGGATCAAAACGGAGTCGTCTTTTTCAAAAGCCTTTTGAACGTCCGTAAGATTTGTGCTCATTTCCGGACATATACTTTTGCAGGTTGCGAAAAAGAAATTGCTGACACAAATTTTACCATTCATAGTTGAACGGTTAACGGTTTCCCCGTATTGGTTGGTGAGTTTAAAATCTCCAATCGTATGATATATTGTGTCGCCTGCCACTTCTTTTTTTTCACCATAAACTGGTAACAACAGAGCAGGTTCTTTTGGTTTACAGCTAAGGAGCAGGAGAATGGATAAGGAAAGCGGAACGCTATTTTTCAGATTTCTTAATTTCATTGGTCTCAATTAATTTTTGTTTTTCTTCTTTAAGGCGCAGATGCTGGTATTCTTCAATCAGCCGTTTCATTTCCGACACATAACGGGCATCATAATAACCGCGAACATGACGGTTCTGATCAACTAGTACAAAAAAGCTATAATCGATATAATAAGGTTTTCCTGAAAAATAAGATTTTACGGCATTTTCAAAAATGGAACTCTGCAGAGTTAGAAACTGTATATTTTTAGCTGAATCCAGGTTTTTTAACTCGTCGTAAGCCAGTGACTTGCCGTTTTCTGATTTTGTAACCAGTACAAACGGAATACCTTCAATTTTTGTCTTTTTATAATTTATATATTCCCATAAACCCGTTAGTCGGTATGCGTCAGGCCTCAGTTCCGGGCTAACGAACATTATAGCATAAATAGGAAAAGTATCCAGGCTGAGGTACTTAATAGCTGAATCAGATGGGGTTATAGTCTGGATTCCAAACCGATCGGGAACAACATGATAAATAGTATCATGGTTTTGATCCAGATTTTTCGGTCCGTAAAACGGAAGTTTCCTGGAATTGATGGTGCTTGTTTCCAGTATCAACCAGAAAAACGACGGGAACGCAATAATCAGGAGTAATATCCACTTCTTATTTTTCACGGCAATAAATTTGCCCGCAAAGATACGAAGCAGAGCGCAAATAAAAAATCAGTGAATTGGTCCTATTGCACTACGAGTCTTTGGACGTGTCTTACGGACGTTCCTTCACAAACCGCCGTATACATACCTCGCGCCAGGTATTTTATGAGTATGGGATGATCTAAACCAGAACCGGATTCTATTTCCTGTGACAATACTTTTTTTCCGGTGAGATCATAAAAGGAAACAACAAGTTTCTCGGAAAGACTCACTGGTATGTTCAGATGAACGTAAAACTGGTTAGCAGGATTCGGATAAAAACTGATCTTGTCCTGATTTAACAGATTTTCTTTTAAACCTGTAACAAAAGCTCCGGTGCTACCAGTTACATAACTCATATTCATATTACTGCCGGTAGCTGTGGCAATAAACTGGTAATTTACGCTAAGCAGCGGATATTTCTGGGAATTGTGATAGTAGTTATAAATAGTTTGAACAATGGTCGCAATAGGAAACGACAGCTGCGTGAGCGTAACAGTCTGTACACTTTTAACTCTCAACACATTGTTGTAAGACAATCCGTCTGGAAGATTCAAAGTTCCAAATCCATCTGCTGTGGTTGTGATTGCACCCGAACACGGACCATTAAATCCTAAGGCTGTATATGTTCCCGCAATGTTATCTGTGCTTCCGCTGCCAAATGAGATGGGGTATTTTGCAGCAATTGCCGTATTTGTAAAGGTAAGGTTAAACGTTCCGGATCTCACGCCCAGTATTTCTGTTTGTGTTGTGGGTGTAGTCGTTGATTTAATAAATATGTCCAGAAATCCATGTTGAACTACTGTACAGCCCGGGTAATCTGTAGATGACGGAACGGAAGAGGGAGCGACATAGAACGTAGTATCAGCTGGTGAAAGCGCTTGCAGATTTGTAAAATTCCATACAGCTGAATTTCCGTTTACGCTGTTGGGCAACCCATTCGAAAAAGCTGCCGTATCAATATAATACAAACGATCCTGATCGCCGGCTGCCGGTTCATTAGCAGCCTGTGTTAGCGTTTGAGAATGTGAAAGGATAGATGCAAAAAGAGCTGTAAAAATAAATAGTCTTTTCATGGCAAAGGTTTCTTACATAAAGTTACTTTAAAATTCAAAGCCAGGAAATAATTTTTTGGGAAGTCAACTAGCTTTCCAATAAGACAGTTTGGCTGATTTCAATTGGATCAAGTTGATCTTTTAACATTTCGATAAAGTTCTTGCCAAAACTTAAATAGAAAGACGAAAAATTCTCATAACGTTCTTGAGGGACTCCATTGGGGAATAAAGAGCCTTTTATATCCCTGATCCTTTTTAATTCTGTTTCCAGTTTTCTTCTCTGAGCCTTGTTGGCTTTCGCACTCATTCGGGAAAAACCATTAAGACTGCGTTTTAATTCAGCAGAAACACTGCCCTCAAGTGTTTTGTCGATGCCGGCTGTGCGCTTTAAAATTTTATCATATAATTTGCGCAAATCAGCTTCTTCATCGCCCAGCTCGAAATACGCATTATTCTTTAGCTGAATTTCTTTGATGAGTTCTTGTTCCGATTTATAAATTGATGGAACTGAAAGTCCAAGTTTATTTATTTTCTGCGCGGTTACTTTATCAATAATGCTTACAAAATTCCTTGGCGTTAGAATTGGGAATAAGACCCCCGATTCATCGAAGAAAGATTTAAATTCCAACCAGTAGGCAAGCTCCCCGGGCCCTCCTATGTAAGCAAGATTAGGCAAAATCACCTGTTGATAGAGCGGTCGTAAAACAACATTGGGGCTTATTTGTTCCGGGTGTTCGTCAATAATTTTTTCGAGTTCGGCACGACTAAAAACTCGGTCTGTGCCAACCAGATTAAACTGTTCATTCTGTTTTTCGATTCTTAATCGTGAACCTTTTTCTAAATAAAAACAATTTATAAGACGTGGGTTTACCTGTATCTGGTAAGATTTTTCCTGCAGAGAGGAAATGCTTGATGCAGTTGTAAGGTAAGCTTTGTTATCAAAAATATCTCTCTTGAAATGTTCTTTAAACTGTTGTTTAAATTCAGAATCATTTCCATCCAACACAACAATTCCGTACTCTCCGAACAGCTCATTAACCAGGTACCGGGTAGCATCTGCCAGAGTTTTTTGCTCCAAATAAGATTTTTCGAAAAGAGTAGTCAGATAAGCGGAATTTTCCGATTTGCCAAGCAAGGCTTCAAAAGAACTTGAAAGAGATTTTAGCTCCGAAGTAATAAAATCGCCAACAGCACCCTGCTGCTCGCTGTTCCATTCGATCTTTTTTCCCTGGAAGTGAAAATTATTCACTTCAGGAAAATCGTGATCTTCGCTTGCCATCCAATAAACAGGAACAAAATCGTTAGCAGGAAATTCAATTTTCAATTTCTCAGCAAGGTTTATTGCTGAAATGATTTTATAAAGAAAATAAAGTGGGCCCGTAAATAAACAAAGCTGGTGGCCAGTGGTAATGGTATAACACGAATCGTTGTTTAGTAACTCAATATTAGCCAGGCTTTTTTCAGAAGTATTACTGGTTAATAGGCTTTGTTTGTTTAGAATTTTAGTGAGGATCTTGCGGTCGAAACCCTGGTAAGGTTTTGTTTTTAGAATATCCCGGTACCCATTTTTATCAGGAAAAAAACTATAATAGGGTCTTAAAAAAGATTCCTTATCCAAATAGTCCGAAACCAATTTGTTTAAGACACCCGAAGTTTTGAGATCAACACTTGTTTTCTTCAGCATAAGATGATTACAATTTATCGCCAAAAGCAAGGTCGCCAGCGTCTCCTAATCCCGGAACAATATAGGCCTGCGCTGTTAATTCTTCGTCAACAGCTCCACACCATAACGTGATGTTTGAAGAAGGTAGGTTGGCCTTCACGTGATCAATGCCCTGAGCGCTTGCAATAGCACTTACAATGTGAATGTGTCTTGGAGTACCCTTTGATTGAAGGGCCTTGCACGTAAGCACAATCGACGATCCGGAAGCGAGCATGGTGTCGCAAAGGATAACCACTTTACCATCAAGATCCGGACAAGCCACATACTCCAGCGCAATCTCAAAACTGTTGTTTTTGTGATGCCTCCGGTAAGCACTTACGAAAGCGTTCTGTGCTTTGTCGAAGTAGTTTAGTATGCCCATGTGCATAGGCAGACCTGCCCTTAGAATGGTTGCAACAACGGGCTGTTCACTGAGTATCCGGCTTTCAGCAACACCAAGTGGAGTAATAGTTTCCACGGTTTCATACACCAGAGTTTTGCTGATTTCGTAAGCAAATATTTCACCGATCCGTTCCAGGTTTTTTCGGAACCGCATGCTGTCTTTTTGGATCTCAGTATCGCGGATCTCAGCGATAAACTGGCTAAAAACAGAATTTTGATGCGAAAGATTTTGTATCATAAATGTTAACTTTAGTTGAATCTGTTTTTATAGTTGGTTTTCAGTTTAACATTTTTCTATAACAACCGCGTATCCCTGGCCTACACCAATACACATTGTTATCAAGGCATAACGTTTATTGTGTAACTGCAGGTCAATTGCAGCTGAATTCAGGATCCTTGCACCGCTCATACCTAAAGGATGTCCCAGCGCAATTGCTCCTCCATTTATGTTCAGTCTCTCATCGTTGTCCGCAAGACCCCACGCTCTTGTGCACGCAAGACTCTGTGCAGCGAAAGCCTCATTAAGCTCTATGAGACCCAAATCATCAAAAGAAATGCCAGCGCGTTTTAAAGCTTTGTTTGCAGCTTCTACTGGTCCGATTCCCATAATTCTAGGCTCAACTCCACTTACACCCGCGGAAACGATCCTGGCCAAAGGTTTTAAATTGAATTTCTTTAAAGCTTCTTCGCCAGCAAGTAATAACGCTGCAGCCCCATCATTTAAACCGCTGGCATTTCCGGCTGTTACAGTGCCGTCTTTTTTAAATGATGGCTTCAAATTACCTAATCCCTCCAAAGTTGTTTTTGGTTTTGCAAATTCGTCTCTTGCAAAAATCAGAGCTTCGCCTTTTTTTTGAGGAATTTCCAGGGGAACTATTTCTTTCTCGAATCGTTTATTTTCAAAAGCTTTCGCAGCTTTTTGCTGACTCCATAACGCAAATGCATCCTGGTCGGCACGGGAGATTTTGTATTTTTCCGCAACATTTTCCGCAGTCTCGCCCATAGCATCTACTCCAAACTGTTCTTTCATTTTTGGATTAATAAAACGCCAGCCGAAACTACTGTCAAAAAGTTGCTGGTCCCTGCCGTACGCAGAAGATGCTTTACTCATTACCAGGGGTCCCCTTGTCATGTTTTCAACTCCGGCGGCTATCATCAGCTCCTCTTCACCTGTTTGTATAACTCTTGCCGCATCCATTGCAGCGCTCAGGCCGCTTGCACATAAACGATTTACCGTTTGGCCAGGCACAGTAACAGGTAGACCTGCAAGCAAGCCCGCCATACGCGCCACATTGCGGTTATCTTCACCAGCCTGGTTCGCACAGCCCATTACAATATCACCTACTGCACTAAAATCAACTCCCGGATTTTTTTTTACGAGTTCCCGTAAAACAAACGCAGCTAAATCGTCTGTCCTTACGGTTGACAAAGTGCCGCCAAAATTTCCAATTGCGCTGCGAACGCCGTTAACAATGTATGCCTGGTTCATAAAAAATACTTATTAATTCAAATGTTCTGTTTTCGTAATAAAAGTAATGGCTTTAATCCAGTAATAAAACTAAATAATGTTAGAGAGGTTTATCCGGGCGGGGCTTTTTTCTAACCCACTGAGTTACCAGTTTTTAGAGGTCCTGTAAACAATCCCCTTAAAAAGGGCCACGGGTTGATCTGGTTTGTTTTTAATGTATACGTGCACCCTATAGTGACCCAGTTTTTCTGTTTCCGTTTCACATTGTGCTTCTGCAACGATCTGGTCGTTTTCTTTCAGACTTGTTATGTGAGAAATTGAAGTTTCTATACTCACACTTTTTCTTCCTTTAGAGTTGGAAGCAAATGCCAGCGCGCTGTCGGCAGCAGAGTAAGTTATTCCGCCGTGCGCAATCCCGAAACCATTAAGCATGTCTTTTTTAATTGTAAGTTCCA
Organism: Bacteroidia bacterium; assembly: GCA_016788025.1. Lineage (GTDB taxonomy): Bacteria > Bacteroidota > Bacteroidia > B-17B0 > Aurantibacillaceae > Aurantibacillus. Next base: position 8,918 of record JAEUTM010000325.1, on the reverse strand, counting down.
GCCTGCAATATCCTTCACGCACTTCAGTAACGGTAATACCTAACCATTGACTGAAATAGTCATTCTTCATCATGGTGTTTACAACGTCAATGCCTTGCATGCTACATTTTTGGTTTCCAGGGAATTTCTACAGCCTTTAGTGTTAAGGTATACCAGCGCGACAACATAAAAAGGTAATCAGATAAACGGTTAAGATATTTTGCGTGAATCTCTTCAACTTTTTCATTTTCAGCCAAACGCAACACCGCACGTTCTGCCCGCCTGCACACACAGCGTGCAATATGACAATAGGACACATTCGCATGACCACCGGGTAAAACAAAAGACTTCATTTCAGGTACCTCGGCGTCAATTTTATCGATTGCTTTTTCCAAAACCACTACATCTTCTTCAAAAATAGGAGGAAGCTGCATTTTGTTTTTCTCAGGATCAGCCGCGAGATGTGATCCAATAGTGAATAACCGATCCTGGATGTTGATGAGTAATTCTTTTGTTTCGTTTTCCTGAGTGACATCCCTTAAAAGTCCGATATGGGAATTGAGCTCATCTACAGTGCCATAAGCTTCAATGCGAATGTGATGTTTGGGTAACCTGGTTCCGCCTATTAGTGACGTTTCACCCTTGTCTCCGGTTTTAGTATAGATTCTGAACGCCATACATTTTAAATTGAGGAATAGGTCCTCAAATCACGTTCTAAATTAAGCAATATTATTTTAGAAAGTAAGCGCGAGCGTGAGGTTAGGAAGGATAGGTAATTGATTGATCCTTGCGAAGGTAAAACGGTCGATGTAAAAAATGTTTTCGCGGTTATAAATGTTTGTGGCACCAAAACCAATTTCGAAAGACGTTTTATCATTCCATTTGTATTTGTATTTCATACCTATATCGAAACGATGGTAGGTTGGGAGGCGGCCTCCGTTCAGTTCTGCAGGAATGTAATTCAAAGTACCATTAGCACTCGGGAAGTTGTAATTCAGATTCCCTTGTGGATTTAACTGGTTTATATAACCCTGGGTTTGAGTGAATGGGAAACCGGTACCGAAATTCCAGCGACCATTAATTTCCCAGTTTTTCTTTTTACCGAAATTATAGGAAGTCACAAGATTAATATTATGTCGACGGTCGAAATTCGGAGGGTAGTTTGTAATGCTGCCAGTTAAAGTACTTCCTGACCAGCGGTCGTTCAAAGTAAGTGAGTATACGGCCCAGAAATAAAAATTCTTGCGATCATATTTAATCGTGAGGTCTAATCCTCGTGCCCTGCCTTGTTCAACAGTAAACGTTTTTTTCAGTTCATCGGGACGCGTTTCATTCGTGCTGTTATCTTCAAAAACTTTATCGCGGTTAATATTTACAATCTGCTTAAATAATTTTTGATATACTTCTATGTTTACTTCAATATACTTAAACAGATCAAATTCAAATCCTCCCACACCATGCCACGATTTTTGGATCGCAGAATTAACACCAAGGCTTTTGCCATTCCTGTCAAGATAAGTTGGTGATATGTCCTGGCTTTCAGGGGCATTGATGAAACCATAGAATAGGTTTACAATATCACGATCGCTGTTTGCGCTTATAAGCGTCTGGCTATAAAGACCACCTGCCGCTTTAAAACGAATTTTCTTCGTGAAATTAACTTTTAACGCCCCCCGCGGCTCTGGAGATACGTATCCTAAAGTGGCATAATATTGCAGACGGAAACTGGGCTCAAACACGATTTTTTTGTTCCTGTCTTTAAATTTTGGTTTTATAAATGCGGCGACATCTGTTGTTGAACGTCGCATGTTAATTACTGCAAAATAAGGATTTGTTACCTGGTATTGAGTGTTTGTAATAACACCTTCAAGGCCGTACCGCCACTCCGAATTGCCGGCAAATTTAACAAAGTTAAAACCTGCGTTTGCTCCGCCCACTGTACTGAATTTAGAATCAGATTCAAGCGACGGATTTTTGAAATCGATGCGATACGTAGAGTAACAAAAATAACCCTCGATGAGTAAATTACTGTTATGCGGCACAAGAAGGAAATTGGCGCCCGCACCACGATTTTTCCACGCAAAAGTCGCAACGTTGCTGTAGTCTACTTTATCGGTAAAGTTGAAACCAAAAATGCTCACTTTGCTTCCACCGGTTGAATTCAAAGAGGCCTTTCCATATACGTCCGTGTAATAAAATGGCAGTCCATTGGGATTCGCGTACTTGTAAAGCGTTTTTGAAGTTGAAGGTAAGATAGAATGTTTAATAGAAAATACATAAGAAGCACTCGTGTTCCCATTATCGGTCAGTTTTTTAAAAGGTCCTTCCAGGTTTGCTTTCGCAGAAAATGTAGAAAGCGAAATTTTTCCGGCAGTTCTTTTTTTGTTGCCATCCCGCGTTTTGAAATCCATCACAGATGAGGTCCGTCCTCCATATTCTGCACCAAATCCGGCACTATAAACATCAGCACTCTTCATGATATCATTATCAAATACAGAGAATAAACCCAGGGAGTGAAATGGATTATAAAGAATCATCCCATCCAGGAGCACCTTGTTTTGCACAGGTAAACCACCGCGTACGTAAAGCTGACCACCCTGATCGCCCGTTACAACAACCCCTGGTAACACCTGCAAGTATTGGGCTACGTCGGGTTCGCCGACACTCGGCAGTTTATTGATCTTTACCGGATCTATTTTGTTAATGCCTACACTGGTGTTTTCTATTTTTTCGGCGATGGATGTTGTTACCTCAACCTCTTCCAGTCTTAAACCTTCTTTGCTTGCATAGTATTTTTTGTTCAGAACCACATCAGGCTTAATGGTAATCGATTCTTTAATTGTGTCAAAATCAAGGCTTGTGATCAGCAGCAGGTATTCGCCGGGCGGGATGCGTGAAATATTAAAAAAACCATTCAGGTCGGTGCTTGAGCCGATTTGGGTGCCTTTAAAATAAACACTCACAAACGGGGCAGGTTCCCCCGTTGCTTTATCATAAACGAAGCCTTTTACAGACCCGGTTTGCCCGTTGGAAAAAAGTTCAAAGAAAACGATAAAAACAAGAAACCAAAAAGATCTCATAAACGTATACTAAAGCGCGTAAATGTATAAAAATTAGCCAAACCTGTTTGGTCAATTGTGTAAATGGTTTAAACAGAGGGTTAATTGGTAGTGAAATAGTATAGGGTTGTTAAAACCGGTGTTTGGCCGAAATTAAAGCGTTTTTGCCTAAAAGCCCCGGTAATTATTGGATAAATTGATTAAATTTACAAAGCAATTAACTTAGAAAGTACTTACAAACAAAATAAGTGATGACAATGAAAAGATTTATTCTTGCAGGCATATTAATTTGCAGTGTTGTTGGGAAATTTTCTGCAACTGTCTACACTTGGACAGCCACCTCCGCCAGTAACGCTAACAACTCCTCGAACTGGTCGCCAAGCGGGGTACCCGGATCCGGGGATGATGTGATTTTTGACGGAACTTCCACAGCCAATTGCTCCTGGGATATTGCTGCCGTTAGGGATTTTAGCGTGTTATCAGGTTATACAGGGTCGGTTACCATGACTTCCGGCGGTAAAAGCATAAGAAGACACATCGTTATTAATTCAGGCACAGTTGTAGCTACACCTGGTACTTTAACAAGGTCGCTTCTCGGAATTGCCGCAGTTTTCAGTGTTGGGGCTGGAGGAACTTTCGACGCGAATGGAGGAACGTTCCTGTTACAATTAGACGCTTTCGACAACTACACATTTAGTGGAGATATTTCATTGGCTACTTTTATTATTGGACCAGCGTTCACTTCCGGTGAGAGGGCAATTAATTTTGGTTCTAATCTTACAGCAACGAATGTTTCTTATCAGTCTATTACCACACCTGACCCAGTGTCATACCAGGGAACCATTCACGTCAAGTCATCATTCGATATATCCGCTTCTACAAACACCGATGCTATCACAGGTACAAATAATGCTAACTTTATTTTTGACGGCAGTTCTCTTAACCTTACTGGCTCGTCATCTGCAGGAATGGCATTTTTGCCAAATATCGAAATGAATGTTAGCGGCAATTATACTCTGACCAACCATTTAAACATAACAGGTAATTGGACGGGTACTCAAGGAACTCTTACTTCCGGAAGTTCTACTCAGAATTTTTACGGTAGCTCGGCAACCGTAAGCGGGGCGGCGGTGCAATTTAACAACCTTAACATACAAAGCGGAGCCTCGGTATCTTTGCCCGGGGCACAGGAAGTAAAAGTTGCAGGAAGCATCACCAGAACTGGAACTTTAACCATTCCGTCTTCAATGATTCTGGGACTTAACGGATCAACACAAAGCCTTTCATCACCCGGTTACGTGCTTGCAGGATTAAGGCTTTACACGCCTTCGAGTGGAAGCCAGGTGGTGACTTTAAATACCACAGTGGACATTAGTGATTTTGTTGAGGTGCCTGCTAATTCTACGCTTGCTTCGGGCTCAGGAAATCTAAGGTTAAAAGCAACCTCGTCAGGCTCTGCCCGCGTAGCGAGTCTCTTCGCTGGTGGATTGATAACTGGTAGTGTAACTGTAGAAACATACCTTCCCGGACCCTCTACTGGATGGGCTAACCTTGGCGTAAGAGGTGTGATGGGCCAAACAGTAAAAAGCTGGGACACCTATTCGGCTTCTGCAGGCGCTAACGGAATACCAATGACCTGTAATGGTTGCGATTACGATGAAAATGCACTCGGCAGCCATTTTGTGTCGATCCAGGACTACACGGAAGCTACGGGAGCATATGGAGAACTGACAGGATCCTCGGCGCTGAACCCGGGACAAGGATACTGGACTTACGTGGGAAATGGTACAAGTTCTACTAGTGATCTAATGGTGATAAATACCGGTAGTTTGGTTCAAGGGCAGCAAAATATAAATTGCACGAACGCCGGAACGCCTTTCTTTGACGGCTTCGAAAATTTATATTATAATTTGGTTGCCAATCCTTATGCATCACCGATCCTCTGGTCGAATGTATTTAACAATGGTGCTACTACCTTAATAGATTTCGAAGATGGTATTTACGCATGGAATGCTGATTTGGTAGGAGGGACAGGTGATTTTGCCGTTTATAAAAACAGCATCTCTAGTGGAGGTTTAACTGATGTAATACCCGGCGGTCAGGGTTTTTATGTCGGTTTGAAAGAATTCCCGGTTTCAACCTTTCTCGAATTTCATGAGTACGATAAAGTAACAAGCTCGGGCAATGATCCGGTTTTGAAGCCGGCTACTTCGAACACTATTTCTCTGTTCAGATTAAAACTTCAAGGTCCTTATAGCGAAGAAACTGAAACTGTTATCCGAATTGAACCAACTGCTACTCCTTTTTATGATAATAAGTTCGATGCGCATAAGATGTTTATGACCCCGGGTTACGTTGGTTACCAAGGACCGTATACAAAGTATACCACGATTTCAACGAAGGATGGTTTCGATGTGGATTACGCAATCAATGCCATCCCGCCTTTAACTCAAAGTGTTTCCATTCCGGTTTTAGCAAGAGTTGCTTACAACGGAACATTTAACATCAGTGTCTTCGATATCCAGAATTTTAACCCGGATATCTGTATCGGTTTGATTGATAAGCTGGACAATAGTTATCATGACCTCAGAAATGGAGCCTATTCATTTGGAATCAATGATACCACTTCTATAGCTCGTTTTGAACTGGTGCTTTGTAAAGACAATTCGATCAATACAACAAGCATTTCGGAAGAACAGGTACTTGCCTCTAACGTGGCAATTGGTCAAAACCAAGACGGAGCTTTTGTACGCACAGCTTTCCCGTTGAACACAAAAGCTACCATTTCGGCTTATAATCTGATGGGCCAAAAGATAATGGATGATGTTCATATAGAAGGCACTACAACAAACACGCGTTTAAACCTTAATAACCACGGTCAGGTTGTATTTATTACAGTTAACACTCCGGAAGGAAGCACGCGCAAAAAAATGCTTCTGAATTAACTTAAGGGGAAACCCTCAAGGATTACATAAAAAATTACTCAAAAGGCCCGTCAAGGGCCTTTTTTGTTGGCTCGTAGCGCCTTGTATCCGCTTAATGCGAAATATTCTGTGCTTAATCGACCAAAAGCCTGATTAAAGTTAAAATTCTTAAAAAATTAGTTTTATTTTTACTGGCCTCTTTTAGTGTTCACAAACAAAGATATTGATGAAAAAGAAGTTTATTGTTTTTCTGTTAAGTTGTATCGTGATTGTTCCTTATTGCAGCAGTCAAGGATTAACTTATTACTCTAAATCATCGGGCCCGTTAGACGACCCATCAACCTGGGGACTATTTACTAATGGATCAGGAACATCTCCTGGAGATTTCCTTGCCGCGGACAATTTCATCATCTGTAATAGATCAACTGCCAACATGGGTGCTATGCTTTTGGGGCCCTCGACTACCTTAACAGTTGGGGACGGCACAAATGCGATAAATGTAACGATCGATTTTAATAATAATGGTGATGGTGTGGATAAAGGCATTGTTTCTGTTTCAGCTTTTGCGACCTTGACATTTTTGGATCCGGATTTATCACAGTTTTTTACGTCAGGTTGCGTGCTGGGACCGTTTAACTTTAGTTCTACAGCCGTTTATAGTGCCGCAAATTCGAGTGTAGTTGTTCCTTCGGGCGGACAATATGGAACACTTGTCATAAATGATAATTCTCTTTTGATGGGAGCCGTGTTGACAAGAACACTTGAAGTTGCTTCGGGAAAGACATTTAGCCTGGGATCAAATGAGCTTACGGTTACCCAGAATTTTACAGGAAGTGGAATGCTAAGTGCAGCTAATGCGACAATTTTTTTTCAAAACACTTCGGGAGGCAATAGAGGAAATCTAAATCTTAGTACAACTGTAAAGTCACTGAAATTCCAAACCAACACTTCGACTTACCTTACTTTAGGCACTGATGTGACTGTAACAGGAACAGGTGGCACATTCTCTTGCTCAACGGGATCAAGTCCGCCGGATCTTAATGGACATGTTTTAACTCTGGATAATGACATTGTATTTCCCACTGCGGGTGGGGCGACTTTTAGAAGCTCGTCAAGTTCGGGGCTGATGATAGGAGGAACAGGGTCGATAACGAATACCAGTATTAGATTTAATGCTTCATCAAACACCTTAAATTTTTTAGGGTTTAACAGATCCGGTTCGTCAATTACAATCGCGACTAATAGCCTTAATATTACCGATAGTCTTTCTGTTTTAGGAGGTACTTTAAATACTGGAAATCTTATCACAATTAAATCCACATCGTCTCTAAAAGGTCGCGTCGGCAGAGTAAGTGGTACAATTTCGGGTAATGTCACAGTTGAAACCTTCATCCCAGGCACAACAACCGGTTGGGCGAATCTCGGTGTGAATGGTGTAACGGGACAAACGGTTGCCAACTGGGATACCTATGTATCTAGTGGAGGCGCAAATGGTATACCCATGACTTGCGGCGGCTGCGCGTACTCTCAATCTGTATTACCAAACTGGTTTAATTCCATTACGGGATGGGATGAAAGCACCAGCAAATATGACACCATGGTAGTGGCAACTACTTCTCTTGATACTGGTCGGGGCTTTTGGGTTTATGTAGGAGATGGTTTTTCTACCACAAATGACCTGAAGCTCGTAAACACCGGTCCAATTGTACAAGGGAGTGTTTCAGTTGGATTAACTGCAGCGGGAACTGGCACGGATCAAGGATATAATCTGGTTGCAAATCCCTACGCTTCTCCAATCGGTTGGTCAAAAGTGCTCGCCGCCAGTGGCGGAACTGCCAGCGGAATTGCGGATGCTATTTATGTTTGGAATGCAGATCTGGGCGTTACCACATCACTGTCAAATGGCTTGCCAAGTCATGGCTCCGGTGGGATAACAAATGTTATTCCTGCGGGACAGGGATTTTATGTTGCTACGACTACTGCGACGAACCTTGTTTTTGATGAAAGTGTTAAGTTGAGTAATAATACCGGTACCAATCCTTTATTAAAACCAGCTAGTCCTTCGAGTACTGAAAAAGTATTTCGTTTGAGATTACAGGGAGCTTACGATGCAGACGAAACAGCATTTCGTTTCAATGCTGGTGCTACAAGTGGTTTCGATAGAAGCTGGGATGCAAAGAAGTTTTTTCAGTCACCTGGATATGCCGGATACCCTGGTCCTTATACGAAATATACTACTATTTCCAGTAAGGATAATATGAATGAAGACTACTCAATCAATTCGAATCCTCCACTTACGACCAGCCTGAGTATACCGGTGTTAGCTAAAGTTAGCTCTTCAGGTACCTACACCATCAGCGCGAAGGATTTTCAAAACTTTGATATGTGCGTGGGTATAATCGACAAGCTTGATAATTCCTACCATGATTTAAGACAAAGTGACTACATATGTACTATAAATGATACAACTTATTCGGTAAGATTTGACCTTGTTCTTTGCAAAGACGAAAGTCTTGGTGAAACAACTTCTGTAAACCAGGTAGCGACAGCGATTAACAACAATGTATTGATCAGTCAGGATGCTCAAGGTGCTTATGTAAAAACGTCTTTCGAAAAAGACACTAAAGCGGTTATTTCAGGTTATAATATCATGGGCCAGAAAATCATGGAAGATGTTACTGTAAATGGAACGGTAAATACTACCTATCTTCCATTAAATTCTCCTAACCAGGTGGTATTTGTAAAAGTGGCAAGCGATTCCGGTATAGTATCTAAAAAAATCTTGCTTCATTAATCCATTTTATTTTTTAATAATTGAAGCCTCTGTTTAAAAACAGGGGCTTTTTGCTACCCTTTCAGTTGTTCAGAGACGGTGGCTATACATGTTAGGTCAGGGAAGTTTGCTTTGCAAATTTAACGAGACGCAGCAGCATAGTGTCTTTAAAAAATAGCGAGG